>DASVRB010000564.1:0-7182 GCA_036388835.1 Thermoanaerobaculia bacterium
GCGGAAAGCGTCACCACGCGAAACGCGAAGACGAAGGCGTGCTTCACCTGCGCGTCGATCAACGACCGTTCTGCCGCGCCGACATTCGCGGGCGCTTTTGCTTCCGCGAGCAATTCCGCTTGCACGCGCATCGCCTCGCGCGCGGCGGGCGACGCGAGCTGCAGCGCGTCGTCGAGTCGCTCGCGAAACATCCAGATTGCGATCGAGCCGAATACCGCGATCGCGAGCAGTCCCGCGGCGCGCGCGACGGCGTTGTTGATCCCGCTCGCGGCGCCGGCGTGGCGCTCGTCGTCGATGGAGGTCATGACCGTGGTCGTGAGCGGCGCGACGGTGATGGCCATGCCGATGCCGAGCGTGAGGATGCCGGGAAAGAATGTGGTCCAGTACGAGCCGCCGATGCCGGGCCACGCGAGCAGCGCGAGACCGCACGCCGCGACGAGCGGCCCGCAGATGAGCGGCAGCCGCGGCCCGATGCGATCGGCCAGTGCGCCGGTCCAGCGCGAGAGGATCGACAACGTGGCGACGAGCGGCATGAACGCGGCGCCCGCCGCGGCGGGCGAGTAGCCCTGCACTTGAATGAGGTTGAACGGGAGGAGGAAGGTCGCGGCGGATAGCGCGCCGTAAAGCAGCAGCGTCAGCACGTTCGCGCCGGTGAACGAGCGCGAGCGAAAGAGCGACAGCGGCACGAGAGGATTTGCGATGCGGCGCTGCACCAGCACGAACGCGATCAACGCGGCCGCACCAAAGATCGCGACGCTGTAGACGCGCTCGATCAGTCCGAACGTGATCGCGCCGAGGCCGAGCGTCACGAGGAGCGTGCCGAGCCAGTCGATCGGACCGGAGTCGCGCACGGGCGATGACGGCACGTGCCGCCACACGGCGTAAAGCACGACCGCGGCGATCGGCGCGTTGATGTAGAAGACCGCGCGCCACGAGATCGATTGCACCAGAAAGCCGCCGAGCAGCGGGCCTGCAATCATCGAGAGCGACGTGAACGCGGACCAGGTGCCGATCGCGCGGCCCCGCTGCTCGCGCGGAAACGTTTCGTTGATGATGGCCAGCGATCCCGGCACGAGCAGCGCCGCGCCGACGCCCTGGAGCGCACGCGCAACGATCAGCGCATTCGCCGTCGGTGCCGCACCGCACCACAGCGATGCGGCCGCGAACATCACCACACCGAACGTGAAGACCCGCACGCGGCCAAGACGATCGCCGAGCGAGCCGCCCGCCAGAATGAGCGCCGACATCACGAGCAGATACGCGTCGACGATCCACTGCGCATCATCGACACCGGCGCGCAGATCACGCTGCATCACCGGCAGTGCGACGTTGATCACCGTCGTGTCGATGAACGCCATCGCCGAGCCGAGGATCGTGGCGGTGAGCGTCCAGCGCTGTTGCGATGTCATCGTGTACTCGCGGTCATCCTGAGGCTTGCACGGCACGCGCGTGCAATCGGAATTACCTTCCCCAACCTGTCATCCCGAGCGTAGCGAGGGACCTGGGCGGGTGGGGCGCGATGCACGTGCCTTCCGCGACCCTCCCACCCAGGCCCCTCGCTACGCTCGGGGTGACAGGCTGGGGAGGCGTTTCATCTGCAGGGGGTTCTTCGCCGTCCTTCGGCGGCTCAGAATGACAGCAGGCTAGCTCACCGCCAGCATGTTGCCGTCGATGTCCATCTCGTGCATCGGGAAACCGAGGGATCCGAGCGGCTCGCGTATTTGCGAGGCGTTGCCGACGATGACGACCAGCACGCGGTCGGGATCGAGATACTTGTGCGCGACGCGGGTGATCTCGTCCTTCGACACGGCCGCGATGTTCTCGCGATAGCGGTCGAAGTAATCCTCCGGCAGGCCGTAGAGCTCCATGTCGATGAGACGTCCGGCGATGTCGGACGCGGTCTGCACGGTCGCTGGGAAGACGCCCATCAGGTAGTTCTTCACGTCGTCGAGCTCGAGGTTCTCGATGTCGCCGGTGCGGATGCGGCGCAGTTCGGAGAGCATTTCCGAGACCGACTCGCGCGTCACTTCGTTGCGCACCGGCGCGGCGATGACGAACGGGCCGGCCTGGCGGCGGAACGCGAACTGCGAGCGCGCGCCGTACGTGTAGCCGTGGCGCTCGCGCAGGTTGAGGTTGATGCGCGAGTTGAAGACGCCGCCGAAGATGGCGTTCATCACCGCGAGCGGGAAGTAGTCCTCGCACGAGCGCGGAACGCCGAGGTGGCCGACGCGAATCTCGGATTGCACCGCCTGCGGTCGGTCGACGATGTAGATGCGCGACGCGTCGATCGGCCGCGCCGCAACCGTCGGACGCGGCGGCTCGACGCCGGGCTGCCAGTCGACCAGCGCACGCGTGACCAGATCGACCGCGCTGGCGGGATCGATGTCGCCCGAGATGACGATGGAGCTGTGGTTCGGGATGTAGTGCTGTTCGTAGAAGCGTCGCACGTCGTCGAGCGTGAGACGTCCGACGCTGTCGGCGTTGCCGGCGACGGAATTGCCGTACGCGCCGGTGCCGTAGAGCAGGCTCGCGAATCGTTTGCCGGCGATGGCGCCCGGGTCGTTGCGCTGTTGAATGATGTCGTTGAGGCGCTCCGCGCGCACGCGCTCGAGCCCGTCCTGCGGCAGCGTGGCGCGCGCGGTGACGTCTCCGAAGATCGACATCGCAGCCTCGGCGTTCCGGCTGAGGACATCGAACGACACGTACGTCGCATCCCAGTCGGCGCCGGTCCCGAGCGCGCCGCCGAGGAGGCCGACGTCTTCCGCGATGCGAATCGCGTCCCGCGTCCCCGCCCCCTCATCGAGCATGTCGGCCGTGATGGAGGCGAGACCGGCGGTGTGCACCGTGTCGTGATCCGCGCCGGAGCGCACCAGCGCCCGCAACGAAACCAGCGGCGCATTGCGATTCTCCGAAACGAGAATGCGCAACCCGTTCGGCAACGTAGCGCGAGTGATGTGCGGAAACTGATACGGCCGCGGCGCGGTCGGCTCGGGGGCTTTTGTGCGATCGATGGTCGTTGTCATGGTTTGGTTGGTGCCTCGGTGGCTGGTGCCTCGGTGCCTCGGGTTCCTCGGAGTGGTGGTGCCGAAGCTCAACCGAGGAACCGAGGAACCGAGGAACTGACTCACGTCTCGGGTACAAACACACTAGTCACCCGATTCTCCGGAATCAGGTATTTCCGCGCGATGTGGGCCAGGTCTTCCGCGGTTGCGTTGCGATAGGGGTCGAGCCAGCGTTGGATGCGCGAGGGGTCGCCAAAGTAGGTCGCCATCATGCCGATCAGGTCGGCGCGGGCGTCGAAGGTCTCGAGTTGATGTGCGTACTCCATCTCCGCGCGGTTTTTTGCGCGGGTCAGCTCGTCGTCGGTGATCCCTTCGATGCTGATGCGCGCGATCTCTTCGTCGATCGCCGACTCGATCTGCTCGATGGCGATTCCTTCGCGCGCCGTCGCCTGCAGCAGAAGCAGTCCGGTGGCCTCGGTGGGGAGGACGTACGTCGCGACGTCCTGCGCGATCTGCTTCTCATGCACGAGCGCACGATCGAGGCGGCTCGCTTTGTCGGATGCGAGCACGGTGGTGAGGAGGTCGGCGTGCACCCAGTCGGCGTCGCCCATCTTCGGGAGGTGATAGAGGCGATAGATGCGCGGGAGCTGCACGGGCGACGCGAACGTTTCGCGGATCTCGCGGCCGGCCGGCTGACGCTGCAAATTGAATTCGGGGAACGAGCCGCCTGCTTCGAATTCCGAAAAATACTGCTCGACCAGCCGGCGCGCTTCGTCGGGGTTGAAGTCGCCGACGATGGTGAGCGTGCAGTTGTCCGGGCGGTACCAAGTGGCGAAGAACTCGCGAATGTCGTCGAGCGAGGCGGCGCCGAGATCTTCCATCGAGCCGATGGTCGGCCAGTGGTACGAGTACTCCGGATTGAAGGCGAGCTTCAGCAGCCGCTCGAACGCCGTGCCGTACGGCACGTTGTCGTAGCGCTGGCGGCGTTCTTCTTTGACCACCTCGCGCTGGATGTCGAGTTTCTCCTGCGTCAACGCCGGGAGGAAAAAGCCCATCCGGTCCGACTCGAGCCATAAACCGAGCGCGAGATAGTTGGACGGTAATGTTTCAAAGTAATTGGTGCGATCAAAGAACGTCGTTCCATTCAGCACTCCGCCGACCGACTGCACGTAGCGAAAGTGCTCGTTGTTGCCGACGTGCTCCGAGCCGGAGAAGAGCATGTGCTCGAAGAGGTGCGCGAATCCGGTGCGCCCCGGCCGCTCGTTCTTCGACCCGACGTGGTACCAGAGGTTGATCGCCACGAGCGGCGCGGAATGGTCCTCGTTGAGGACTACACGCAAGCCGTTGCCGAGGCGGTATTCGGTGATCTCGAGCATGGGACGGGGAGTTCTATCACGTGTTGCTTGCTGGTCAGCGCGCAGCGAGAGTTGTTGTCGGTGGTCGGGAGCCGCGCGCTGCAGGCGAGCGGGGTTGTCTGCGGTTTCTGGCGTGGACGCCACTCTCCCAACACCTGGCGTTTACGCAGACCGCGTGCGGGCAACTCTTCGGCGCATCTCGCGTGAACCCCAGGTCTCGCGACGAGTGGCGTCCATGCGACACCCCACAGACACCGCCGCGCGCTTGCGGCGCGCGGTTCCCGACAACCGACAACAACCCCGGTCGCCACGTCGACCGAGAACATCGTTTATCCTTCCCGCCCGTGACAGCGCTTCCCTTCCGACACATCGCCATCGAGGGTCCGATCGGCGTCGGCAAGACGTCGCTGACGTCGCTGCTGGCGAAGCGGTTTCGCGGGACGAAGGTGCTGGAAGACGTCGACAATCCGTTCCTCGACGACTTTTACAAAGACAAGCGCGGCGCGGCATTCAGGACCGAGCTTTTTTTTCTGCTGTCGCGCTTCGACCAGCAGCGGCAGGTCGCGCAGCGCGATCTCTTCACTGAGCTGATCCTCGCGGACTACACCTTCGCCAAGAGCAAAATCTTCGCGTACCTCACCCTCGACGACTCCGAGCTCATGATCTACAACCGGCTCTACGACCTGCTGTGGGAGCAGGTGCCGAAGCCGGAGCTCGTGATTTACCTGCAGGGGAATCTCGATACACTGTTGAAGCGCATCAAGAAGCGCGGGCGCGCTTACGAAAAGGCAATCTCGTCATCGTATTTGCAAGAGCTCAGCGAGGCGTACTCACACTACTTTTACCGGTACGATGAAACACCGCTGCTGGTCGTCAACACGAACGAGATCGATTTCGTGAACACGCCGGAGCATTTCGAACAGCTCGTGGAGCAGGTTCGCAACGCTCAAAAGGGAACTCAGTACTACGTACCGCTTGGATCCTGAGTCATCGGACCGAGACGAGACCGTAGGAGTGGAGAGCAGGCAATGTCGCCTGTTCTGACAGGCACGGTTGCCTCTCTTCCACCCCTTGCTCCTCTCGCCCGCAAGAGGAGTGAAATGAGCGATCGGAAAAAAGTCACCGTCCCCGCCGTCCGCGCGATGAAGTCGAAGTCGCGCATCGGGATGCTCACCGCGTACGACTACCCGTCAGCGAAGGTCTCGGACGCCGCCGGCGCCGACATTCTCCTGGTCGGCGACTCCCTCGGCATGGTGGTGCTCGGCTACCCCGACACGCTCAGCGTCACGGTCGACGACATGCTCCATCACACGCGCGCCGTGGTGCGCGGCGCCAAGTCTTCGCTCATCGTCGCCGACATGCCGTACCTCTCGTACCACGTCTCGATCGAGGAGTCGGTGCGCAACGCCGGACGTTTCGTGCAGGCCGGCGCGCACGCGGTGAAGATCGAAGGAGCGAAGCCGGGCCGCATCAAAACGATCGAAGCGATCCTCGAAGCGGAGATCCCGGTGATGGGCCACATCGGCCTCACGCCGCAGTCGGTGAATGCCCTCGGCGGCTTCAAGCTGCAGGGCAAAAACGCGGACGACGCGCGACGGATGATCGACGACGCGGTCGCGCTCGAGCGCGCCGGCTGTTTCTCCATCGTGCTCGAATGTGTGCCTTCCGAGCTCGCGGCGCTGATCACCGAGCAGCTCACGATTCCGACCATCGGCATCGGCGCCGGCCCCTCCTGCGACGGTCAGGTGCTCGTCTTCCACGACGTCCTCGGCATCTACGACGGCCACACGCCAAAGTTCGTGCGGCAATACGCGCACCTCGCCACGGATATGGAATCGGCCCTCACCGCCTACCTCGGCGACGTCCGCAGCGGCGCGTTCCCCGACGAAGCGAAGGAGTCGTTCCACATGTCGAGCGAGGAAGAGCTGAAGCGGCTCTACGCGACCAGGGACGATGGCGGCGTGGTGGTGGATCTCGCGTCCAGTTTATCCCGAGCGTAGCGAGGGATCTCCGGTGCACGAACGACGACCAGCGCCTGTTCCGCGATGCAGATAACCCGCACCATCGAAGCCACCCGCAACGCGATCAAAACCGCGCGCATGCACGGCGCGACGATCGGCTTCGTCCCAACGATGGGCTTCCTGCACGACGGCCACATCTCGCTCGTGCAGACGCTGCGCGACGCGGGGGCGACGTTCATCGTCACATCGATCTTCGTGAACCCGCGTCAATTCGGGCCGAACGAAGACTTTGCGCGTTACCCGCGCGATGAAGAGCGCGATGCGGCGATGCTCGAAGCGGCGGACGTCGATCTGCTCTTCCTCCCTTCCGTCGAGGTCATGTATCCGGAAGGAGCGACAACCTCCATTCACGTCGGCGGAGTGTCGGAGCCGCTGGAAGGGGAACGCCGCCCGGGCCACTTCGACGGCGTGGCCACGGTGGTGGCGAAACTGTTCAACATCGTGCAGCCGGATGTGGCCGCGTTCGGACGGAAAGACGCGCAGCAGTGCGCGGTCATCGAGCGGCTGGTGCGCGATCTCGACATTCCGCTGCGGCTCGTGTTCGGTGAAACATTGCGCGAGCGCGACGGGCTGGCGATGTCGTCGCGCAACGCCTATCTGTCCGAAGAAGAGCGCGCAAAAGCGCCGGTGCTGCATCGCGCGCTGCGCGCCGCGGAAGAGGCGATCACGCACGGCATTCACGACGTCGCCGCGGTCGAGCAGTTGATGCAGCGCGTGGTTGCTGAGGAAGCGAACGTGGAGCTCGACTATTTGGCTGTCATCGATCCCGAGACATTCCTGCCGCCAGCCGATTTCGCGCGCGAG
>DASVRB010000565.1:0-5475 GCA_036388835.1 Thermoanaerobaculia bacterium
CGATCTTGTCGTCATCCTCGACGACGAGGATCAGTTGCATCGCGCCTCCGGTGGTTGTCGGTGATCGGTTGTCGGTTGTCTGCGGTTTTTCGTCGACCAACCATTCGGGACCGAGAGCCGCGACGCGTGCTGGCGCACAGTGCGCCGCAGCCGAAACACCACAGACAACCGACAACTGACAACCGACAACGAACGTAACCTCAACACTCCCCTTCTCCAAACGCCACCCGCATCGTCGTCCCTGACGGCGAGGTCGCGGCGAGTTGCAGATCGCCGCCGTGATCGAGCATGACTTTGCGGGAGATCGAGAGGCCGAGGCCCATGCCCTGGCCGACGGCGCGCGTGGTGACGTAGGGATCGAAGATGCGGGTGCGGAGCGATTCCGGAACGCCGCGGCCGTCGTCGCGCACGTCGAGCGTCACGCGGCCGCCGTTCTTGGCGATCGCAAAGACCACGTTCTTCGCGCCGGCGCCGGCGCTGTTGGAGCAGAGATTGACGAGCACCTGGCGAAACATATCGCGGTCGGTGCAGACGATCGCGTCCGATAGCGTGTCGTGCAGCGTGAGGCCGGGCCACGCGTTCGCAAACGTCGTACAGAACTCCTCGACCATCTCTCCCAGCGATTCCTTGCGCGGCACCGGTTTGCCGATGCCGGCGAACGAAGAGAACTCGCGCGTGTAGCGCGCCAGCCGCTCCAACTCCTCCGACACACTCTCCTCCGCGCGCGAGCGTTCCTCGTCGGTCGCACCGCCGCGCACCAGATCGGCGAACCGCTCCAGTTCCAGACGCGCCGCGGTGAGCGGACCTTTGATCTCGTGCGCGTGGCGGCGCGCCGTCTCCTGCAGCGCGTTCATCCGCTCGAGATACTCCTGACGCTCCCGTCTCTGCGCCGTGCGATAGCGCAGCCACAACACGATCGCCGCGGACGCCGCGGCGATGGCGAAGACCACGATCAGCGCCAGTTCGAAGCGGCGCAGCAGCGCCTCGCGGCTCATCCGAATGACCGCGATGCGATTGAGCAGCTTCTGCGTTTCATCGAAACGTTTGCGATAGAGCTCGCGGTTTGCCGGATCGAGACGGCGCAGCGTCCGCTGATCTTCGCTCGAGCGCTCCAGCGCCGTGCGCACTTCCGGCCGCAGCGCGACGTCGAGCCAGACGCTCGAGATCTGGTGCACGAGCAGCCAGAACAACGCCGTCGCGGCGACGACCGTGATCAGCACCAGGACCAGCGAGCGCGCGCGCGTCACTTCAGCGACAGCTCCACATTCCAGCGATACGACGTGATCGGTTTCGCATTGATCGTCGCGCCGATCAGCGCGTCGACGATGCCGGCGCCGCTGCCGGCCGTGCCGACGCCGCCGGACTTCGACATCCATTGCCGCGCGTCTTCACGCTCGGCCGCGGAGAACGGCAGCACCGTCGTGTCGATCTGCAGCGACACGGTGGCCGCGTTCGTGGCGAGCAGCCGCAGCGGCGTGCGCCACCATTTCTCCAGCGCCTCGCGCGACGCGATCCGCTGCTGCTCCGCCTTCCGGTCGAACTCGACCTTGCGCACGATCCACACCTCGTCCCAGAGGTCATACCGCACTTCCACACGTGCGCCGCTGACCGCGCCGTTGACGCGGTTTCGCGCCGCCACCAGGAACGTGGTCGTGAGGCCGCTGCTCAGTTGTTTGCGGACGTCGGAGTCATTGAGGATCGACACCGGCAGCGTCGCCGCCACGATGCCGCCCGGCTGCACCGTGAAGGTCGGCCGCGCCTGTCCGTGCGCCAGCGCGGCCACGATGAAGGAGATGAACAGTGCGACGCGCAACACCGTCCGCAGCCTCACCATCCGTATCCGACTCCCAGGCGGATGGTGCCGAACGAACTGCGCCGCACCCACGCGAACGAGGCCTGCAGCTCGTCGTACTCGTCATTGAGCGTGAAGGCGAACGGCTGTTCGAAATCGCGATCGCGGGTGATGTAGCCGAGCTGATATTCGAAGCGCGAGTCGCCACGCTTCTGCTGCTCGCGCGTCCAGAGGCTGTGCGAATAGCCGACCTGCGCGGCCGCGAACGTCGGGTTGCGCACGGTCGGGATGGTGATGCCGCTGTTCCGTTCGTCGATCTGTCCCCAGCCCGCTTCCGCACCGACGGAGACCGAGCTCTGCTCCGACAGTTCGAAGTAGCGGGCCATGTCGACCGACACGCCGAAGCTGTTCGTGTGAAACGAGACCGGTCCGAACACCGGCCGGTCGTCCGGCGTGACCTCGACCAATCCGAGACTCACCCGGTCGCGCCACGCCACGACCGGCGTGACGCTCACGACCGTGCCGCGGGTCGGGAGAAACGGATGATTCGTCGTGTTGTACGACCAGCGCGCCGACACCAGCCGCTCGCCGCTCGTCCGCTGAAAGCTCGAGCCTTCGACCACGCGAATGTCACCCTCGAAACGCGTTTCGTCGTACGTCAGCGTCACCGTCTGCTTCATCGACACCGGAATGCCGACCACCAGTTGCGGCGAGATCTCGTCGCTGACCGGCGCGTCGAGCAGCGGGCGTTTGAGGGTGATGGTGGCGAACGCGCGCGTGCCGAGGACGTCGTATTGCGTGTAGCCGATCACCGCGGCCGTGTAGTCCTGCGTGAACTCGTGACGATCGTTGCGCGTGAAGAGGCCGGCGTGAAACGCGCCGCGGCGCCCGACGAACCAGCGCGCGCCGACCACCCCTTCCTGATCGCCGCCGATTCGGTCGCTGAAATCGAGATCGAGCTGCCCTTCGGTCGACCGCTCCGACAGAATCGGCCGGATGTCGAGGAGATAGAAGAACGGCTTCGTCTCCGCGACCGTGATCACGAGCACGTGCCGTCCGCGCTCCGATCCTTTTTCGAGCGCAAAGTCCGCCGACAGAAGAAAAGGCAACCGCGACAGACGCGCCGCCGCGTCGCTGAGCTCCGTCTCCGAGTACGCCTCTCCTTCGCGCAGCCGCGACTCCGCCACGATCACGTCGCGTGTGACGCGTTTCGCTTCGCGCACCTCGATCCGTTCGATGAGAAATTGCGCCGGTACCGCGTCCTGCGCCGGCTCGGCGACATCCTGTGCGGATGCGGGCACCGCCACAATGAGTGCGATGAGTGCAATGAGAGCGATGAGAAAGGTTCGGGTCACGTAAGGCCTCCTGCCGCTCCCATTGGGCGAGCGGAGTGCCACGAAAACAGCACCCCCGCCGCGCGCGCCGATCGCCCTCAACTGACTCGCGCCACAAGACTTCCGACGCAAACCACCCCGCGCACGTTTCGCTCCGAGTGTATGTGAATCCGTACAGCGGGTGTCTGTGTGGGCCGACGTTTCATTGTTGGCTACGGTCGTCGCGGTGCTTTGTTGTCAGTTGTCGGTTGTCAGTTGTCTGTGCTTTTGTCGCGACAATGGCCAATCAGCGCGAGACACTGCAGACAACCGACAACCGAGAACCGACAACAACGCACTCGCACAAACTGGCCGTCATCGCGAGAACCCACAGACAACCGACAACCGACAACAACGCACTCGCACAAACTGGCTGTTGTCGCGACACCCCACAGACAACCGACCACCGACAACACCCCCGTGACGACCGCCGCCCTCGCGAGAAAGAACGCCGGGCACCGCTTCTGCAGAGCCTGGTTTTATGGGCAATTTAATGTGGTTGATCATCATCGTTCTGATCGTGCTGTGGCTCGGCGGCTTCGCGATGCACATCGGCGGCGGACTGATTCACATCCTGATCGTCATCGCGCTCATCCTGTTGATCGTGCGATTGGTCTCCGGACGTAAGGTGTTGTAGCGCCGGGGGCCTCACGGCCCCCAAACATCGATCTCCAGCGTCGGGTGCTGATCCTGCAGATGTACTGCATGGAGGTAACGACTATGGAGATCAACTGGCGTGAAGACGTCGACGGCGCGCTCGCCGATGCGAAGCGCGACGGCCGGCCCGTGCTGCTCGACTTCAGTGCAGCACCGATGTGAGGGGGATGCGCTCGGCTGGATGCCGAGGTGTATCCCGACCCGAAGATCGCCGGGCTCGTCAGCGATCAATTTCTTTCCGTCCGGCAGCACGTGAGAACGCATCCCGAGGCGATGGAGCGTTTTGGTGTGCAGTGGACGCCCACCATCCTGGTGCTCGATCCGAACGGCAAAGAGCGCCATCGCGTCGAGGGCTTTCTCGAAGCCGACGCGCTCCTCGCCCAACTCCGCCTCGGCCTGGCGCAGGTCGCGTTCGCAAATCAGCAGTGGGATGAAGCGGAGCGGCTGTTCGAAGAAGTCGTCGAAGCCGGCGACACCGACACCGCCCCCGAGGCCGCGTACTGGGCCGGCGTCACCCGCTACAAACGGACCGGCGACGCCAGCGCCCTCGGCGCAACGAGCCAACGCCTGAACGAAAAGTTCGGTGGCACGGCCTGGGCGAAGAAAGCGTCGATCTGGGGTGGTGGGCCGTAAAGGTCGGCAACTCCGCCAACCTCGTCATCCTGAGCGTTAGCGAGGGATCTCAAAATGCGACGGCCGTCGCCGCCGAGATCCTTCGCTACGCTCAGGACGACGGAGGGGCAAGAACGTCGTTCCGTTCACATCCTCTTGAACGCCTGCACCACCGCCCTAACCCGCGCCACATCCACCACCCCGTTCGTCTTCAGCGACGTCCCCACGATCGCGCCGTCTGCATCGCCGAAACGTGAGGCGTTTTCCGCGGTCAAACCGCTGCCGAGGAGGAGTGGGGCGTCGATGCTCTCGCGGACGGCGTGCAGGCGGGCGGGATCGGCGGCCGCGCCGGTCTCGGTGCCGGTGACGATGATCGCGTCGGCGAGGCCGCGCTCGCGCAGGTCCTTCACCGAGACCTCGCCCAGCGGCGTGGCGTGCTTCACGAGATAGTCCGAAAAAATCAGCACGTCCGGCGCGAGTGCGGCGCGTTTGCGCAGCGTCGCGTATGCATCGCCTTCGATGATCCCCTGATCCGTCACCGCGGCGCCGGTGTGCACGTTGACGCGGATGAACGACGCGCCGGTCGCGGATGCGATCGCGAGCGCCGACTGCGCGTCGTTGCGCAGCACGTTCACGCCGAACGGCAACTGCACTTCGCGACGCACCTCGCAAATCACGCGGGTCATCGCGGCGATCGTCTCCGCGTCGACGCGGCCGCGCGTGAAGGGGCGATCGCCGTAATTCTCGATCGTGAAGCCGTCGCAGCCGCCGTCGCGGATCGCACGCGCGTCGGCGAGCGCGGCTGCGAGCACCGCGTCCATCGACGTGAAGAGCGGCGAGCCCGGAAGCGGCGCCAGATGAATCATTCCGAAGAGTGCGCGCGGCGCGAATCGTGAGGCAAATGCGGTGCGTGTGAGCATGAGGTGAGCGAAAGTTATACTCCACGCCGCATGTCGGACCTGAAGCTCTTCAACACCTTGTCGCGCGAGAAAGAGACGTTCATCCCGCTGCGGCCCGGCGAGGTCCGCATGTACTCGTGCG
>DASVRB010000566.1:0-14340 GCA_036388835.1 Thermoanaerobaculia bacterium
GTGCGGCCCGCGCGAGAGGATCTCCCCGTCGGACGCGATCTTCACTTCGACCCCCGGAATGATCGGACCGACGGTGCCGAGGCGGCGGGCGTCGGGCCGGTTGACCGCGATGACGGGCGAAGTCTCGGTGAGGCCGTAGCCTTCGAGAATCTCCACGCCGGCGCCGATGAAGAACGCGGCGAGATCGGCAGACAGTGGCGCACCGCCGGAGACGACGTACTTCACCTTACCGCCGAGGCGGGCGAGGATCTTCGAGAAAACGAGCTTGTCGGCGACAGCCGATTTGAGTTTCAACCCCACGGGCATCGGCTTGCGCTCGATGCGATACGGCAAGCGCTCCTCGGCCACGCCGAGTGCCCACTTGAAAATCTTCTGGCGCGCCGGCGGCGCGGTGGCGACGTTGTCGAGCACGCGCGCGCGCATCTTCTCGAACAGCCGCGGTACGGCCGCGAAGAATTCCGGATGAATTTCGCCGAGGTTGTCCGCCACTTTGGTGACGTTCTCCGCGTAGGCGATGCAGCCGCCTTTGTAGAGATAGAGGAAGTCGACCATCCGCTCGAGGATGTGCGAGAGCGGGAGGATCGAGAGCGCCGTGTCGCCGGCCCGGAACGGCACGAACGCACGCACCGCCATCACGTTGCTGGTGATGTTGCCGTGCGTGAGCATGGCCCCTTTCGGATTGCCGGTCGTGCCGGAGGTGTAGACGAGCGTGGCCAGGTCGTCGGCGGTGCGCGATGCGCGGGAGCGGTCGAACCACGCGCGGCCGTTCTTCTCTTCGAACTGACGGCCGCGCGCGAGCACGTCCTTGTACGTCAGGACGCCGGGCGCCGGTTTGGTCGGTGGATCGCAGACGATGATGGTGTTGAGACAGGGAACGTGGGCGCGGATCTCGAGCAGCTTGTCGAGCTGCTCCTGATTGGAGCAGATGACCGCGACGGTGCCGGCGTCGTTGAGGATGTACTCGATCTGCCAGCCGAGGAGCGTCGGATAGACGGGAACCGAAACGGCCGATGCGGCGAGGATCGCGAAGTCGGCGATCGTCCATTCCGGCCGGTTTTCCGCGAGGATGGCCACGCGGTCGCCCGCTTTGACTCCCATCTCATGCAGGGCCTCGGCGAGCCAGCGGACGGAGTCGCGAAACTCGGGCACCGAGACGTCGACCCAGCGGTCGCCGCTCTTGTATTTCATGATCGCGGGACGCGAAATCTCGCTCGTCACCGCATAGATGTCATTGAGCGTTCTGGGATCCTGCATTTACCCCCCTGCTCCCATTCAAAACATTGAGAGCAGGGATCATAGCAAGCGTCACGCGACTTTGAGCCACCGCCACAACTCCGGCAGCGTCGGCCTCTTTCCGTACGACAGAATGCCGACGCGGAAGATCTTCGCGGTGATCCAGAAAAACGCCGCAATCGTGGCGATGGAGACCGCAATCGACAGCAGCACGTGCCACACCGGCGGCTCCGCGACGAGCGTCCGCACGTACATCGTGAGCGGCCCCCACACCGGCGCGAGCGAGAAGCCGACACTCAGTGCCGAATCGGGATTGGCGATGATGCCGACCATCAGGAACCACGGCAGCATCATCACCATCATGAACGGGCCGATGAGCTGCTGCGCCTCTTTCTCCGAATTACAGATCGCGCCGCCGATGGCGTAAATGCAGACGTACGTGAGGTACGCGAGCAGGAAGAAGATGACGAAATAGACGAACGTCATCGGCCTCAGGAGCTGGAGAAAATTCTCCCCCGCCATCGCCGCGATCGTCCCCTGCACTCCCGCGAAAATGCCGAGCATGGCCAGCCAGACACCGATCTGGGTGAGGCCGACCGCGGCCACGCCGAGGATCTTGCCGACCAGGAGCTGCGAGGGAGACATCGACGAGACCAGCACTTCGACGACGCGGTCCGTCTTCTCCTGCACGATGCCGCGCATGATCTCGAGGCCGTAAATGAACGACGGCAGGAGCAGCATGCCCGTGAGCATGAAGCCGACGAGGAGATTCTCGGCGCCGCCCTTTTTCTCCTCGCCTGTTTTCGAGAGCTGGATCGCGTCGACTTCAATGTCGGCGGTGAGACTGTCGATCTTGGCCGGATCGACGCCATCAGCCGCGAGACGGTAATGCTGCGCGGCGCGGCTGGCGCGGCGCGCGAGCCCTTGCGGCGTGAGGTCCGTCGCGGAGCGGCTGTAGTACTTGAGACGGACGTCGGGAGAAGAGAGCGCGTTGGCCGGCACGAGCAGCACGCCGTCGAGCCGCTTCTCCTCCCCTTCCTGGGTCAGGCGCGCGAGATACGGCTTCGCGCCCGCGTCGACGTCCTGACCACGCGCGTCGAGATATTCGATGTCGACTTTCTCGGGCAGGTCGCGCCGGTTACGGACGCCACCACCCTCTTCGGTCTTCACCTGGGCATTGGTGAACGCGCTGCGGAAATGACCGGTGCCGTCGAGCACGACCACTTTCCGTGTGCCCATGCCGCGCGAGATCATCAGCGTCGGCAGCGCGAACAGCAGCACCATGAAGAACGGCATCAGGAACGTCATGATGATGAACATCTTCTTCTTGACGGCCTGCAGGTATTCGCGCTTGAAAACAGCCCAGGTCTTGTTCATCGAGCCACCTCGTGCGACAACGTTTCGGTTCCCACTTTTTCGATGAAGATCTCTTCGAGCGACGGCGTGGCGAGCTCGAAGCGGCGGATGCGCAGCCGCGACATCGACGCCTGCAGGATCTCGTGCGGATCGGCGCCTTCGTTGAGGCTCAGCTCCGCGGCGTTGTTGACGATGGCGGCGCGCCTGACCTGCGGCAGGTCGCGCAGGAACGCGCCGTCGCCGTCGAAATCGATGTGCAGGGTGTTCTTGCCGAACGAGCCGCGCACGTGGTCGAGCGTTCCTTCGAGCACGACCTGGCCGCGATGGATGAGGATGATCTCGTCGGCCATTTTCTCGGCCTCGGCCATCATGTGCGTGGAGAGCAGGATCGTCTTTCCTTCCTGGCGCAGCTCGCGAAGGAGATTGCGCACCAGGACCATGTTCACCGGATCGAGTCCTGACTGCGGCTCGTCGAGGATGATCAATTCGGGATCGTGCAGCAGCGTGCCGATGAGCTGCACCTTCTGCTGATTGCCTTTGGAAAGCTCTTCGACTTTCGCGTCGCGCTTGTCGGTCAGCTCGAAGCGGCCGAGCCAGTAATCGATGCGTTTGCGCACATCGGCGGGACGGTGTCCTTTGATTTCAGCGAGGAACAGCAGCAGATCGACGATGCGCATCTGCTTGTAGAGCCCACGCTCCTCGGGGAGATAGCCAATGCGGTCGCGAAACGAGACCCCGCGCTCGTCGGCCCGCCACTCGATGTCGCCGGAATCCGGCATGAAGATGCCGGTGATCATCCGAATGGTGGTCGTCTTGCCGGCGCCATTGCGCCCGAGGAGCCCCGTGATCGTGCCGCGCTGAACGGTGAACGAAACTCCGTCCACCGCTCGCACATCTCCGAACGTTTTACGAACGTCCCGTACCGCCAGAATGTCGCCCATACCTTCCTCTCGGCCCGGCAGGCACGAGTCACGTCCGCAAGAGCGGACGCGAATCGGCTGCCAGAGCGCGGCGTATTGTACGGGCGAGTGGGAACGGGGTTTTAGGGTTTGGGGGGCAGCGGAAAATCCTCAAGAATCGTGATGCGGATGTTCTTGAGCTTTTTGACGGCGCGGATGATCCGCTCGCGCAGGTCAGCTGAGCCGTCGCCTGGCGCCGCTGCGGCTACTGGAGAGATGGAAAGACACACTACGAGCGTGAGCGCGGCAACGCCTGCTCGGACAAATTTCGATTTCATAACGCCCTCCGACGGTTATTTGGGTTTGGAGGGCGCGCCCTAAGAGGGGAGTGATTCTGGACGACGAATCCCTACCCTCAATTTGCGGATACGCGCAAATCAGGGCGGCGGGGGGGCAAACAGGAGAGTCGGCTGCGCTGGCAAACGGCGGATGTAGTCGCGCACGTCGTGAACGAGTTTGCGGCTCGCGCTTCGCTGACGCGCAGCGTCACGAATGTAGGCAAGAGCTGTCAAGGCACGTGCGGTGTATGGCACACCCGCCACTTCAAAGACTTTCATGGCGCCGGCGCAGAGCTGCTCCACCTCGTCGTACTTGTTTTCCGCGAGAAGGACATCGGCGAGGTCTAGCGCGTTGGAGGCAGCCTCACTGGCCATGCCCAGACGCTCCATCTCAGGCATCAGCGCCCGCATGCGATCGTACGCGTCGCCGAGGCGGCCTGCTTCTGCGAGAGTCGCCGCCACGTTCCAACGAACACGAACGACTTCGGTGCTCACGCCGATACTGCTGAGCAATTCAGCTGAGAGGTCGTAGTAGCGAATCGCGTCTTCGACTTTGCCGAGCCGACGAGACGAATAGCCAAGGTTGCCGAGTACACGCGCATGCGTGTCAATCGCGTCCGTATCCGTCAATTCGCGGTCAAGCTGCCGGAGCAGTACGTCCGCGGCGCTGAATTCCTGCTTGCTGAACAGCAGATGCACTTGAGCCAGCTTCGCAGAAGCGGTTTTGGCTTCGTCACCGAACGCGACAAAGGTTTCCGTACTTTGCGAGGCAGCCGCCATTGCCTCGTCGAACCGCTCGAATGCACGCAAGACAAGTGCTTTGACAATTCCGAGTCGCGCGATCTCGTATTCGCTGACCGCACAGGAACAAAAGTGTCTTTCTGAGACAAAAATCGCTGATTCGGCGTCCTTGAACTTGCCCGTGTAATAGAGCGCATACGCCCGCTCCCGCCACGCCGCTCCACGGAGTCGCGAAACGGTATCGCTGGGAAATGCAGTCTGGTCGAGGTGCTCGGCGATTTCGGTGGCGAGGGCGGTCATCTCCACCGCGTCGGGGGGCATGGTGTCGATTGCGCGGGAGGCGGCGTCGATGAGGCTGCGGACGGTGCCGGCGGTGCGCCATTCCGGATGCTCTGCCAGACGAGCCATCCACGTTTCACGCGAGCCGGCGAGCAGTTCGGTGAGGTACGTCTCCGCGCGCGTCCCTTCATCGGCCATCCGGTCGGCGAAGGCGCGCAGGGTGGCCACGGTCGAAGGAACGGCATCGACGCGGAGTTGCTCCTGCGATTGCGATTCCCACACGTCCGAGT
This sequence comes from Thermoanaerobaculia bacterium, assembly GCA_036388835.1. Taxonomy (GTDB): domain Bacteria; phylum Acidobacteriota; class Thermoanaerobaculia; order Gp7-AA8; family Gp7-AA8; genus QHVT01. The sequence goes on from DASVRB010000566.1 coordinate 5,137, forward strand.
CGTGCAGGGCGAGGGCGAGGTCGCGGAACGACTCGAGCTTTTCGGCGCAGGGGGGGCACGACAGCAGATGACTGTCGCTCGCCTCGCGTCGCGAATCGAGCAGCGAGATCAGGGCTTCTTCGTCGTAATGGCGCTCGATCATCTCGACACCGTCACTTCTATTTGCCGTGATTCACGGCCGTGATGTTCATGTAGATCTCACGGACGCGCTTGAGGCAGTTGTGGATGAGCTTCTCGGCGTAGCGGCTGGTGGTGTCGAGCTCGCGCGCGACGTCGCTGGCGGAGCGCCCTTCGAAATAATGCAGCCAGAGCGTTTCGCGGCAGCGCGGCTGGAGGTAATCGAGCGCCTGCCGCAGCGTCATCTTCTTGGCGAACGTGTCGGCGAGCCCGTGCGTGCCGGGATCGGAGTGCTCGTTGAAGTCGTCCGGCAGCGGCTCGGTCCGGGCCTGCGCGCGCCAGTAGTGGCGGCTGGCGTTGCACATCGCGGCCACCAGCCAGGCGCGGACGTTATCGATGCGCGTGCCGGTCTGGATGAACGAGAGAAAGACGTCCTGGATGAGGTTCTCGGCGTCGCTTTCCGGAATCCGGAACTTGCGGCTGGCCACGAACAGCAGGAGCTTCCGGTGCTCGAGGTAGAGCGCCTCGACGTCGTCGGCGGCGGTGTAGCCGCCTCCGGCACCGGAGCGGGTCTGCGGCTTCTTGTCGCTTCTCCGCGACGTGGAGCTCGCCGGCGGGGCGTCACTCGAGTTCTGTTCCAGCACGGCAGCCTTTTCCTCGCGGAGTCGCACGGGGGACCGATGCAGATTCGCTGATTTCAGACCCATTTCACGTTACCACGTTTCTGCCGCGGAGGCGACTCTCCCGAAAGAAGGCGTTCCCTCCAGACGACCGACTTGGACACGTCAGGTTAACCGATTTCAGTGGGATTTTCCGGATGTATGGACATCATCGCATGAATCTCCCCTTCGATGCTATTCTCCGCCGCCGACATGAACGCCGAACGCAACCGCACGCTGGTGGACGAGACGTGGAAAACGTCCATCGTCCCGGCCCTCGAGCAGTACATCCGCATCCCCAACCAGTCTCCCCTCTTCGATCCGGAATGGAAGAAGAACGGCCATATGGACGCGGCGGTCGCCCTCGCCAGGAAGTGGGTGGAGGCGCAGGGCATCAAGGGGCTGACCATCGAGGTGCACGAGATCGAGCAGCGGACGCCGGTCATCTTCATGGAGATCGAAGGCGATGCCTCCTCGACCGTGCTCATGTACGGTCACCTCGATAAGCAGCCGGCCATGGTCGGCTGGGAAGAGGGACTCGGTCCGTGGACCCCGGTCGTGCGCGACGGCAAGCTGTTCGGCCGCGGCGGCGCCGACGACGGTTACGCGACGTTCGCCACGATCGCCGCCATCAAGTCGGTGCAGCAGCAGGGAATCGCGCACTCGCGCATCGTGGTGCTGATCGAGTGCTGCGAGGAGAGCGGCTCGGTCGATCTTCCCGCCTACATTGATTTACTCTCCGACCGGATCGGCACGCCCGGTCTCGTGATCTGCCTCGACTCCGGCTGCGGCAATTACGACCAGCTCTGGATGACCACTTCGCTCCGCGGCTCGATCGTCGGCAACCTGACGGTCGAGGTGCTCACCGAAGGGGTGCACTCCGGCGACGCCAGCGGCATCGTCCCCTCGAGCTTCCGCATCATCCGCAAGGTGCTGGAGCGCCTCGAGGACGCCGACACCGGCAGGATCATTCCGGAATGGCTGCACGTCGAGGTTCCGCCGGAGCGTCTCGCGGAAGCGGAAGCGACCGCGCGGGTCCTCGGCGACGAGGTGTGGAGCAAGTTCCCCTTCTTCGGCGACACGCAGCCGGTCTCGAAAGATCCGCTCGAGCTCCTGCTGAACCGCACCTGGCGCCCCGCCCTTTCGTACATCGGTCAGGCCGGAATGCCGGACCTCGTGCAGGGCGGTAACGTCCTTCGTCCCAAGACGTCAATCAAGCTCTCGCTACGCATCCCGCCGTCGATGGATGCAACCGACCTCGAGCGGAAGATGAAGGAGCTGCTGGAGAGCGATCCGCCGTACGGCGCCCGCGTCACGTTCGAGGCCGAAAAAGGGGGCGCCGGCTGGGTGGCCCCGAAGACCGCGCCGTGGCTCGAAGAGTCGGTCGCCCGCGCGTCGCAGACCTATTTCGGCAAAGAGGCGATGACGTTCGGCGAAGGCGGCTCCATCCCGTTCATGGGGATGCTCGGCGCGAAATACCCGGATGCGCAGTTCCTCATCACCGGAGTCCTCGGACCGCAGAGCAATGCCCACGGACCGAACGAGTTCCTCCACATCCCGTACGCCACCGCGCTGACGGCATGCGTTGCGCAGGTTCTCAGCGACGAGCGGAAGAACGCCTAGCCGCTCACCACAGACCCACAATCACCGGCGCGCCCCGCGCGCCGGCCATTTCAGCGCGCACCCGCAAAACTGCTACAGTGCGCGGCCCGGAGGAAACATGTCAAAGATCAATGGTGAAAAAGCGCGCGCGGCCATCGCCAAAAAGCGCCGTACCGCACAGCGTGCGAAAGACCGCGCGAAGCTCGCGTCCATCCGCGCCGGCGCGCCGAGTGCGCCCGCGTCCACTGACGCCAAATCTGACTCGAAAGAATCGTAGCCAGGCGCTCGCGTCGGCTGGCGGCACGGGTGTCGCCGACTCGCGAAAACCTGAACGCAGAACGCAGACTGAAGAATTGAGAAACGAAGCAGCCGTCCATCTGCTCGTCTTCTTTTCTAAATTCTTCATTCTGCGTTCTGCGTTCTAAATTCATCCTCCCTACGCGTGCCCTCCCGCGTACCGCTTCTCCCCCGCTTCGATCCGCGTTTTCAAACGGTTCTGCAGCGGCGGCAGCGGGCAGGTCGCGTAGGGGGTGAACGCGCACGGCGGGTTGTAGGCCTTGTTGAAGTCGATGACCGTCCGGCCGTCCGGCCCCGGCTTCGGCGCGTACAGATAGCGGCCGGCGGGATACGTCTCGTCTTTCGCCGTCTCGTCGCGGAAGATCAGAAAAAGCTCGTCCGTCCCTTCTTCCAGCACCGGGTCGAGGCGGTACTCCTTCCCTTCCAGCGTGAAGACCAGCGCGCCGGGTGAGTCGGATTCGGAGCGCATCCCGGTGACGTCGTCGATCGGGATCTTCTTCATCGGGCTGTACGGCTCGAGCTGCGCGTCGACGCGCCATTTCGCGTCAATCGGAAAGTAGTCGAGTCCGGCGAACTGCGTCCGCGTCGGCGCGTTCGCGTCTTTGACCCGCAGTCCGATCCGCTCCCCTCGCTTGATCACATTGAAGCGGACCGAGCCCATCTGCACGATCGCCGGCCCGGCCGGATCGGCGTCATTGCGCAGTTCCGTCGGTCCGGAAAGCGGTTTCTGTTCGACCGTCATCGACGCGTCCGGCAGCAGCGTCACCTTCTCGCCCGCGCGCGTGAGCCGCAGCGTCTGCTTCGACGGCAGCGTCACGACGTTCTGCCCTTCCTCGAGCCAGAAGAGACCGACCAGCGTCAGCCAGCTGTCTTCTTTCTTCAGCCGCTCCGCGCGCTGTTCCTGCCACTGCGAAATCTCCTGCTGATGTTTTGCAGGATCGACCGCTGGCGACGGCGCGGCCGCTGAAGGTGAAGGTGAAGGCGATGAGGACGACGACATGGGAGCCTCTCCTCTGCACGCAACGGCGAGCGCGACCGCGGCAACGACGATGAAGCGTTTCATACGGCTTAGCATACGCGCCGGTGGTTTTCATTTCGAAGACAGCGGTGTCAAAGCTTTGTGGCCGAAGTCGCCCGGTTTCCGGCTCGCGAGGCGGAGCGTGAAGAAGTGAACGCGCCCGCCGTGTGGAGCAACGAACGAAAACTCCTCGACGCGATCCGCCGCGGTGAGACCCAGGCGGCCGAGGAGCTCGTCGAGAGGACGTATGAGGCGGTGTTCGCGTCGGTGTATCGCTTGTGCGGCGACCGCGAGCTCGCGGCCGACCTGACGCAGGAGACGTATCAGAAAGCGTGGAGCGCGCTGCCGAAGTTCGACGGCCGATCGCAACTCTTCACGTGGCTTTACCGTATCGCCTACACGACATTTCTCAATCACGTACGGCGGCCGCGGCGAATGACTTCGCTCGACGAGCCGGACGCGATCGACGTACGAGACGAGCGGCCGCGCGCCGACGACGTCCTCGCAGAAAAAGAGGAGGCCGGCGCCCTCCGCGAAGCAGTCATGCAGTTGCCTGAAGACCTGAGATTCACCGTCACCGCGCATTTCTGGGGCGGCCTGGCGGTGAAGGAGATTGCCGAGATCGAGAACATCACCACCGTCGCGATTCGCAAGCGTCTGAATCGCGCGTTCTCGCTGCTCGAGGGGTTGTTGTCTGAAGAGGAAGTGCGATGAACTCCAAACGGAGAGCCGAGCTGCAGCGAAAACTGTCGATGGGAGCCGTTCCGCGCCCGCCGGCCGATCTTGCTGAGCGCATCAAAGCCGAGATCCCGAAGTACCTCGACGCGCACCAGGCGCCGCAGCGTTTTGCCTGGTCGAACACCTTTCGTGTGGCCGCGTCGATCATGTTGCTCCTCACCACCGCGCTCGTCACACGCGAGCTGCTCGAGCCGCGTCGCGCCGAAAAAGCATCCAGCGTTGCGCAGACCGAGGGGGTCACGCCCGCCGTGCTGCGCGACCTGCAGAACACCACCGCCGCCGAAACCGCGGAACTGAGCGTCGACATCACGCAGGAGCTCCCGCTCCCGACTCCGACCGCGCCTGTTGCCACCGCTGTTGCGCGCCGCGAAGAAGCAGCAGGCGTCGCAGCAGGCGCAGCGCTCGACAGTGCCGTCGAATCGCGGAGAGCACGTTCCAGCGCGAACGTCGCCGCCGTCGAAGCGCGCGAGGAGCCGATGCTGATGGCGCAGGCTGCACCGCCCCCCGCTCCCCCGCCTCCGCCGGCCGCGGTGGCGCCGCCGAGCGCTCCCGCGCACGACGCGGGCGCCGCGCTCGAAGCGGCGGAATTGAGCGCTGCTGAATTCGTCACCGTCACCGCCGCCAGTGCACCGACGGTGGCGCAGCAGAGGTCCGCCGAGAAGGTCGCGTCCGATGCCGATGTGTTCGGGATCTCCGTCGATCCGCGCGCGTTTCGCGATGTGCGCACCGCGATCGAGACCGGCAGCCGCCCCTCGCCGGCCGCGGTGAACGTCGAGGCGCTGGTCAACTACTTTGCCGGTGCAAAGGCGCCGCGCCGCGACGTCGCGCTCGAAGTGGAAGCGTCGCCCGCTCCTATCGCCGCGGATGGCGATCGCGCGATTCTTCGTTTCAGTGTCGATACGTCGACCGTCGCCGCATCGATGCGCGGCGTCGTTCCGCCGGTCGGACGCGATGCGCGTCTGCACATCGAGATCGATCCGCGCGCGGTGGCCACGTTCCGCCGCATCGGCGACGGCGACACGAACGAGTCCGAGGATGCGCTGCTGCACAACACGTCGGTGACCGGTCTGTACGAGCTGGAGCTGAAACCGAATCTCCGCTCATCGCAGCGCGTGGCCACGGTGACGCTGCGCTACACGTCGGCGAAAACGGGACGTCAGCAGTCGATCGCGCGCGTGATCTCCGGCCACGATCTCGCCCGCACGTGGGACCAGGCTTCCCGCCGCCACCGCCTCGCCGCCTTGGGCGCGGTCTGGAGCGAAACGCTCAAGAGCACGAGCAGCGACCCCGAAGTCGCCAAACGCGCCGAGGAGCTCGCGACGCAGCACCCGCGCGACTCGCGTGCGCGCGAGCTCGCCAACGCGGTGAGCGCGTCGTTCGGCGGAGGATGAGGCGCGCGCGCTGTGCGCGCGCGCCGGCTTTGGGCGTTGGGCGTCAGGCGCTCGGGGCGTTTCGCTCAAGGGAAACGCTCACGCGAGATCCATCCCGTCAGCCGAAAAACCCCGAACGCCAACGCGCGCCAGCGCGGGCCAACGCGCGTAAACGCGAGCCAGCGCGCGAACGCGCGAGCCAGCGCGTCAACGCTTCTTCCCGCCGCCGAACTTTCGGATCGACGCAAAGTGCACGTTGAAGTAATTCGCGGCCGCTCGCAGCGCGTTCCCGACCAGTCCAGCGTCCTTGTTCGGGATGTTCTCGATGCCGAGGCGCATATGCGGCGGCAGCTTGCTGCGGCACGTGCGGCAGAGCGCGTTTCCGACCGTTTTATCGAGATCGCACCGTGGGCACTGGCGTTTTTGGGAGAGATCCTTGACCTGGTCTTTGGTGAGCATCTCAATGCTATTTTGACATACTGCGAGCGGGATAGAATCCGCCGTCATGCGAGAACGCGTCGAATTTCCATCGAATGGTCACAAGTGTCAGGGCTATTTCGCCGCCCCTGCTTCCGGAAAAGGTCCCGCCGTCGTCGTCATTCAGGAGTGGTGGGGCCTCGTCGAGCACATCGAAAACGTCGTCGACCGCTTCGCCGCGGCCGGATTCGTTGCCCTCGCCCCCGACCTTTACCACGGAAAGACCACCACCTCGCCGAATGACGCCGGGAAGATGCTGATGGAGCTCGATGCCGAGCGCGCCGTGCAGGAGATCGCCGGCGCCGGCACATACCTGCTCAGCCGCCCCGAATGTTCGTCGACCAAATACGGTGTGATCGGCTTCTGCATGGGCGGCGCGCTCGCGCAGTACGCGGCCACGAAAGATCCCGACCACGTCGGCGCCGCGGTCAGTTTTTACGGCGGCTTCAAAGAGGTCACGCCGGAGTGGGAGAACCTCCAGGCGCCGATCCTTCTGATTTATGGCGAGAACGATCGCGGCGTGCCGGCGGAGCGCGGCCGCGAACTGCAGGCGAAGCTGCAGAAGCTCGGCAAGAACGCGGAGCTCGCGATTTATCCGAATGCCGATCACGCGTTCTTCAACGACGCGCGGCCGGAAGTGCACAACCCCGACGCCGCGGCTGATGCGTGGACCCGCACGCTCGAGTTGTTCCGGCGCAGTCTGTGATTCGCAAAGCGGCGTTCGTCGCGATCCTGCTGTTCTGCCTCACCCCGTGGTGCTCGCCGCCGCTCGCGCTCGCGCTCGGGCTCGCGCTCGCGCTGACGCTCGGCAGTCCGTACAAGACCTCGAAAGCGACGAAGCTGTTGCTGCAGGTCTCGGTGGTCGGCCTCGGCTTCGGGATGAACCTGCACAAGGTCATCGAAGCGGGCCGGGCCGGATTTCTCTTCACCGTCGCAACCATCGCCGGCACGCTCATCGCCGGCTTTCTCCTCGGGCGCGCGATGCGCATCGACAGCAGCACCGCGCACCTCATCTCCTCCGGCACCGCGATCTGCGGCGGCAGCGCGATCGCCGCGGTCGGACCGGTGCTCGGCGCATCCGATGAAGAGATGTCGGTGTCGCTCGGCACCGTGTTCATCCTCAATTCGATCGCGCTGTTCGTCTTTCCGCTGCTCGGCGCGGCGCTGCAACTGACGCAGACGCAGTTCGGCGTCTGGGCGGCAATCGCGATTCACGACACGAGCTCCGTCGTCGGCGCGGCCTCGGCCTACGGCGCCGAAGCGTTGCAGATCGCCACGACCGTCAAGCTGACGCGCGCGCTCTGGATCGTGCCGCTGACCCTCGGCACCGCGCTCGCGTTCCGCAAACGTTCCACTCGCGTGGCGCTGCCGTGGTTCATCCTCTTCTTCGTCATCGCCTCGGTCGTGCGGACGTACGTGCCGGCGCCGCAGGTCACGTGGGACACCCTCGTGCGCATCGCACGCATCGGCCTCACCGTGACGCTCTTCCTCATCGGCTCTTCCCTGTCGCGCGCGAGTCTCGCGAAGGTCGGCATCCGCCCGCTGATCCTCGGTGTGGTGCTCTGGATCGTCATCTCCGCGGCAGGCCTTTGGGGCGTGCGGGCGATGGTGTAACAATCGCCGCCTCCATGAAGGCTGCCCTGCAAGGCGAGGTCGCGTCGTTCCGGCTACCGGACGTGCTCACGTTTCTGTGCACCACCCGGAAGAGCGGCACGCTCGTCGTGGCCAGCGAGCACAAGCAGGCGCACCTCTTCTTCCGCGAAGGCGCGCTCGTCTACGCCGGCTCGAATCAGGAGCATTTCCGCCTCGGCGCAATCCTGTTGCGAAGAAAAAAGATCACGCGCGAACAGTGCGAACGCATCGACTCGCTGATGCAGCGCGACGGCGGCCGCTTCGGCAAACTGGCGGTGCAGGAGCGCGTGCTCACCGAGCCGCAGTTGCGCGACTTTCTGAAAGTGCAGGTCTCCGAGATCGTTTACGACGCGTTCGTCTGGAACGGCGGCACCTTCTCGTTCGCCGAACAAACGTCGCTGCCCGAGCACGCCGTCACCATCACCGTCGATCTCGCCAACCTGATTATGGAAGGAGCGCGGCGCATCGAGGAGTGGGAGCAGTGCGCGAATCTCCTCCCCGACAAATCGGTCGTTTTCCGCGTCGTGGCCAAGCCGCGCGACGAGAAGATCACGCTCACCGCCGACGAGTGGAAGATCCTGTTTCTGATCAATGGCCAGCGGACGATCGAAGAGCTCTGCAGCGATGCGGATGAAGACGCGCTGCAGGTCTATCGCGTGCTGTACGGACTGCAGGCGAACAAGCTGATCGAAGTGGCGAGCGCGCAGATGCGCGAGCCGGACGATGCGACGGTGCGCCAGAATTCGCCGCGTTTCGGCGCCGAATCGACGGTGCGCGATCAGGATGCGAACGACGACACGAGCCTGCTCGTGTCATCGCAGGCGCATCTCTCGTACGCCGACGTGGTCCGTCCGATCGTCGGGCGGCTGCGCGTCTCCACCGACGACGGCATCGTGCCGCTCACCGAGCCGGAGTACCTCATCGGCCGCCATCGCGAGAACTCGATCATCCTTCCCGATCCCGGCGTCTCCGGCTTTCACGCGCGCATCTATCGCGGGCCGGACGGCTACGTGGTCGAAGATCTGAAGAGCCGCAACGGCACGTGGGTGAACGGCGAGCGCGTGCTGCAAAAGACGCTCACCAGCGGCGACCGCGTGCACGTCGGGAACACGGACCTGTTGTACGAAGTCATCCTCTGACGTAAATTTCGCAGATGGCTCCGAATCGCCTCCCCGTTCTCCTGCTACTGCTCTGCCTCAGCACTACCGCCGCGGCCGCCGAGTACCAGCCGTCGGCGGCGTCCGATTGGCTCGACATCGCGCAGGAAGCGACCGCGCGCGAAGTGGACCGCAAT
>DASVRB010000567.1:0-2741 GCA_036388835.1 Thermoanaerobaculia bacterium
GAGGAGTCCCGCTTCTTCGCCGTCGGTGATCAGAAAACCGATGCGATTGCGGAAGCGCTCGTCGCGGATCGCGCGCGCGACTTCGAGCGCCGTCGCGGTTCCCTGTCCGTCGTCCGATGCGCCCGGGCCGGCGGGAACGGAGTCGTAGTGCGCGGCGACCAGCACCAGCTTGCCGCGTTCGACGCCCGGCTTGATCGCCAGCACGTTCTCCACGACGCCGCACTGCGCGGCCGAGTTGCAGGCGAAACGGCGCTGCACGGAGGTCTCGTATCCGAGCTCGCGAAACCGCGCTTCGATACGTGAGCGAACGCGCTTGTTCGCGGCCGAGCCGATCGGATGCGGGACGCCTTCCGCGAGCAGCACGCGCAACTGCTGCATCGCCCGCGCGGAGGAGAACTCGCTCGCCGGCGCGCTCGCATCTTTCGGCGCCGGCCCGTCAGAACGCCACACGACGAGCGCGAGCACGATCGCGAGCGGCAGAAGAACGAGAGACGTGCGGCGCATGTGCGCGCGATTCTAGTTTGAGCGGCGACGCTAATGCCGCGCGCTGCGCTGCTTGCCCTGCGGCGGTGGCGGCACACGCGGCTGCATCGGTGCGTCGCTCCAGGTGAACGGCGGAATCGGGTACGTCTCGTTCGGCCCCACGCCGTTGACGGTGTTCTCGAGCAGCAGCGACTCCGGTCCGCCAAGGTCGCCGGCATTCACGATCGTGTTGCCGCGGATCTGCAGGTTCTCGTCGGCGCGCAAACCTTCATACGGCTCCGCGATCGAGAACGCGGCCGGACTCACGAACCCGGAAGGATTCGTCATCACGTTGTTGTAGATGAAGACGTTCTTGTTCGGGATGCGCGTGTGGTTGTTGCCGTCGCTGATCAGCGTGTTGCCCCAGCCGCCGGCGTCGAGATTTTCCTGGCAGCGCACGCGTGACGGATCGTCCGCTTCACCGTCGCAGCTCCGTCCGCCGTACACCACCTCCACCATGTGCGAGCGCGAGCCGACGCGCTCGAGCCGGTTGAACGCGAAGAGGATGTTGTAGCCGCCGTTCACACCCAGCCCCGCCCCCTCGGTGTCATGAATGTAGTTGTGCGTCGCGGTGATGCCGTACGCCTCGTAATGCAGCCACGGCGAGACCATGTACTGGAAGCCGGTTCCCTGACCGGCGGTGAAGCCGCCGGTGCCGCACTGGAAGATCTCGTTGCGAGCGACGCGAAAGTAGGCGCTGCCGCCCTTCGCGTACATGCACCAGTCCTGCGCGTCCCAGATCCGGTTGTCGATCGCGTGACCGTACTGAACGGCGACGAGGTCGATCGCGTTGTCGTCCGCGCCGTGGATGTCCGACGATTCGATGTAGACGTACTGCGATTGATTCACTTTCAACGTCTCGTGCGCCTGCCGCGCACCGCCGTCGAGGTGCGAATCGCGAATGGTGAAGTGATCGCAGAGCTCGCAGTGCACGACGTCGCCGGCCGGTTCGGGACGCATGTCCAGTCCGATCAAGGAGAGGTAGCGCACGTCGTACAGATTGAAGTCGCCGCGAATGCGCGCGGTGCGCGAGCCGTCCGCCGACTGGATGACGATCGGCGCCGCGGCGGTCCCCCAGCGCGATTCGAAGTAGTGCGGAATCGACGCGCGCGGATGCTCGCCCGCCATGAGCTGAATGCGCACGCCGGTCGTCAGCGGCGTGGCCTGCGGAATGCGCTGCCACGCCTCGGCGAGCGTGCGCACGGCCGTCGCGCGCGTCGCGCCGTCGCGCGCGTCGTGGCCATTGCCCGGGTCGACCCAGACGTCGACGAGCGCGAGAGAGAGGAGGATGGTGGCGAACATGCGGACCACCATACGCAACCCGCTGCCTCTTCCACCGTATCTCTGGTCACAACGGAGGATGCGATGCGATATCTGATTCTGGCTCTGAACCTATTTCTCGGGACTGCCGCCGGCGCGGCGGAGCTGTCCGAAACGATCGATCGCACCTTCGACGTGCGGCCGGGCGCGAACGTCGTCCTGACGAACGTGAACGGCAACGTCACGGTCAGCGCGTGGGACCAGCCGCGCGTGCGCGTCGTCGCGCGCAAGTCGGTCGATGCCGATCGCGATGACGTGCAGGAGGCGCTGCGCGAACTGCGCGTCGACATGCAGCAGCGCGACGGCGGCCTCGTCATCACCACGAAATATCCGAAGCACAACGGCGGCGCCGCCTCGATCTTCGACTGGTTCGCCGGCAAACATGTCGACGCCGAGGTCAAGTTCGAGCTGACCGTGCCGCGCTCGATGAGCCTCGACATCGAGAACGTCAACGGCGCCATCAGCGTCACGAACGTCGCCGGCAATCACGCGATCGAAACGACGAACGGCAGGATCGAAGTGGCGCGTTGCGCCGGCTCGATCGACGCCTCGACCACCAATGGCGCGATCACGGCCGAGCTCCTGACCGTGGCGAAAGGTCAGCCGCTCCGCTTCTCCACCACCAACGGCCGCATCGCCGTCGCACTGCCGCCGACGCTGGCGGTCGACCTCGACGCCGACACCACGAACGGCGCGATCAAGAGCGACCTGCCGGTGGCGGTGACCCGCACGAGCGAGAACTCGCTGCGTGGCTCGATCAACGGAGGCGGCACGCCGCTGCGCATCCGCACCACCAACGGCAGCATCTCGCTCACGACGACGCGCTAAAGCGCGTCGTCCCGCAGCCAAGCGACGGGACCTGGAGGGGCGGGGCGGCAACGCCCGTCCAACTTGTCACC
>DASVRB010000568.1:0-4535 GCA_036388835.1 Thermoanaerobaculia bacterium
GAGCATCTGCCGGAGCGTTTGCGCAACGTCGCTCCGGCGCGCGTCGCGGCCGGCTCGTATCAGCACGCCGTCGCCTGCTTCAAGCGCGACTTCATCGAGCGCACGCTGCTCGAGGTGAAGGGCAATCAGAACCGCGCCGCCGCGAAGTTGAAGATGTCGCGGCAGGCGCTCGCGTACCAGATCCGCGAGCTCGGCATCCTCGTCCGATCCTGAGCCGGGCCGGCAGCGCTGGTTGGCCAAGCCGCATTTCAGGACGTGTCACATTTCTTCAAAGCCGCGGGAACGAAACTCGGTCGCGGCGTTGCGCTCAGAGCGAAGCCCTTAGAATCGCTGCGTTTTCCGAGGGTCAATCGAAATGCTTCGCCTTGCCGCTGCAGTCGTGTTCGCCCTGGCATTCAGCCGCTGTGCGCTGTACAGCGATGTCACCGTCGCACCACTGCGGCTGACGCCCGCGACCATCGACCGCGGCGCCGACCTGCAGTCGATGCTGCGGAAGGCGGACTACATCCGGCTGATGCAGCACGGCGCGACGGCCGGCGCGCGTGCGCGCCGCTCGCATTCGGAGCTGGGCGCGGTCGGCAGGGCGTATCTGGCCGCCGGGCGATTCGAAGCGGCGCGCGCGTTTCTCCGCGCCGCGCTCGATCTCAACCCGCCGCGGGCGCAGTACGCGGAGATCGCATGGGATCTCTCGCAGGTCGAGTACCTCGCGAACAATTTCGAGTCGAGCCTGGAGTGGGCGGAGATCGCGGTCGATCGCGGTCTCTCGATTCGTCAGTGGCACCTCGATTACCTGAAGGCGCTGTCGACCGTGCCGGTGTATCGATTCAGCGGGAAGCGCACCGAGCGAGTCGGCTTCAAGTACGGCCGCCCCGACGTGCCGCGCATCGCGACGCGCATCAACGGCGCGCATGACGTCGAAGGGGTGATCGACTCCGGGGCGGTGATCTCGATCATCTCGGAGCGTCTCGCCGACCAGCTTGCGGTGCGCCGTTTCGGCGAGTTCGAAGGAACGTTTTTCGGTCTCCTCGGCGAGCCGATTCAGGTGCGTTTCGGCCTGATCGAGAAGCTCGAGCTCGACGGCATGATCATCGAGAACGTGCCGGTGGCGATCATGCCGGACAAGAAGATGCGCTTCCTGATCAGCAAGCGCGAGGGGACGGAGTTCCACATGGACTTCCTCCTCGGATCGAATCTGCTGAAGGAGTTCCGTCTCGTCCTCGATTTCGACCGCCGGCTGGTGACGTTCACGCGTTTGTCCGAAGCGGAGCGCCGTCCCGATCCGGACCAGAACCTCTTCTTCAACGGCTTCCGCCCGCACGTGCGCGGCGCGGTGAATCGCCGCGGCTGGTTTCTGTTCGTGCTCGACACCGGCTCCGAGATCACGTTCCTCAATCAGTCGCGCCTCAGCATGCTGCCGGTGCGGATGCTCACCGGCGGCGGCCACTCCGCGACGTTGCAGGGACTCGGCGGCGCGATGAAACGCGGCGCGAAACTGGAGAACGTCGAGGTGGGGATCGACGACTGGGGCGGCACGTTCAGGACGCTCCCGATGTACTCGTCGGAAGAGCACGAGCTGGCGGTCGGGATCATCGGCCAGAACTTTCTCGGCAAGTTCAACGTGGTGATCGACTTCGGCCGGATGCGCGTCGACCTCGAGCGCCGCTGAGCGTGGTAGCGTCGGCGCATGGCTGACGAATCGAAACGGACGAAGACGTTTTCGGTCGTGCTCGCGCTGGCGGGCATCGCAATCGAGATCGTTGCAATCGCGCTGATGTCGTCGGAGCGCATCAGCGTCCAGACCGCGATGCCGCTGATCATCGCCGGGATGTTTCTGGCGTTCGCACCGATCTTCCTGGCGGCGCGGCGCGCGAGACGGTGAGCTACCGCATCGCGAAGTAGACCGCGGCGACGGTCAGCACGCCCGCGAGAAAGCCGGTCAGCGCGAAGGCCCACGCCGGCGGTTTCGCGGTCTCGTTCATCGCTTCTGCTTCTCCTTCTTTTTCGTCGCCCACCCTTCGACGATGCGCTGCGGCGTACGGCTCAACGCGAGTGCGTCGGGCGGGACGTCTTTGGTGATCGTGGAGCCGGCGCCGACGTACGCGCCGCGGCCGACGCGCACCGGCGCGACGAGCTGTGTGTCGGAGCCGATGAAGACGCCGTCTTCGAGCACGGTCTTGTGCTTGTTCACGCCGTCGTAGTTGCACGTGATCGTGCCGGCGCCGATGTTCACGTCGGCTCCGATCTCGGCGTCGCCGATGTAGGAGAGATGCGACGCTTTCGCGCCGGCGCCGAAGACGGCTTTCTTCGTCTCGACGAAGTTGCCGACCTTCACCTTGCGGCCGAGGTGTGAGCCGGCGCGGAGATGTGCATACGGTCCCACCGCGGCTTCGTCTTCGATGATCGCGTCTTCGGCGACGGTGCCGGTCTTGAGATGCACGTCATCGCCGACCGTGACGTTGATGAGGTGCACGCCAGGCTCGATGACGCAGCCTTCGCCGATGCGCGTGTTTCCTTCGAGCGTGACGAACGGATAGACGACGGTATCGGGCCCGATGCTGACGCTCGAGTCGATGACCACGGTCGAAGGATTGCGAAACGTGACGCCTTCGCGCATGAGGTTCTCGACGACGCGGCGCTGGATCTCGGTCTCGACCTGGGCGAGCTCGCCGCGCGAGTTGACGCCGAGCGCTTCGACCGGATCGTTCGCCACGACCGCGCCGACGCGGTGGCCACCGTTGCGGATCACGGCCAGGAGGTCGGTGAGGTAGTACTCCTTCTGCGCGTTTTCAGGCGAGAGGTTGCGCAGGTTGTCGAAGAGATGCTCGCCGTTGAAGACGTAGATGCCGGCGTTCACTTCATTGATGCGCTTCTGTTCTTCGGAGGCGTCCTTCGCTTCGACGATGCGCGTGACGGCGCCGCTCTCGTCGCGCACGATGCGGCCGTACATGGCCGGCTGGTCGAGCTTCATGGTCAGCAGCGTGAGCGCGTTGCCGCTGCGCTCGTGCTCGTCGAGCAGCGCCTGCAGCGTCTCGGGACGCGTGAGCGGCACGTCGCCCGAGAGGATGAGCACGCGCTTTCCGGCAACGCCGCTTTCTTCGAGGAGCGGCGCGGCCTGCAGCACGGCGTGGCCGGTGCCGAGCTGCTGATCCTGAACCGCGAATCGCGCCCGCGAACCGACGGCGTTCTGCACGGCGTCGCGCTGATAGCCGACGATCATGACCGGCGGCGTGGAGCAGAGGTCGGAGGCGAGATCGAGGACGTAGTCGATGATCGGCCGCCCGGCCGCGCGGTGGAGGATCTTGATGGTGGCGGACTTCATCCGCGTGCCGAGGCCCGCGGCGAGGATGATCACTTCGAGGTTCTGGTTCATGCGTCGCGTCTCATTCTTTCGAGCGTGCGCCCGTAGCGGTCGTAAAGCTGGAACACCGTCTGGGCGAGCGCGGTCGGATCGTGCCGAACGTAATCCCCCTCTGCAATGACGTCGCCGAAGAACGGGGTGACGCCGAGCGCGCGCACCGCCTCGAGGTCGCAACGTACCGGGACCTGGTTCATGGCCGCGTACGTGGCGACGATCGATTCGGAAGGACGGCGTCCGTTCATCACCATGACGTCGACCACCAAACCCGCGTGCTCGACGATCGCCTGCAGGTGATCTTCGGCCGCGTAGTCGTCGGTTTCGTTCGGCTGGGTCATGACGTTGCAGATGTAGACGCGCAGCGCTTTGGCGTTGCGCAGCGCGTCGGCGAGCGGGCCGATGACGAGGTTCGGCAGCACGGATGTGTAGAGGGAGCCGGGGCCGATGATGATGAGGTCGGCCGCGGCAAGCGCGGCGAGCGCGTCGGCGGTCGGCTCGGCGTCGGCGGGCTCGATGGCGAGGTGGGTGATGCGCGCATGACGCGCGGCAGTCCGCGGCGCTTCTCCGATGGCGGAACCGCTGATGGCGACTTCGCCGACGAGGTCTGTCCCGTCTTCGAGCGTGGCGCGCAGCCGCACGTCGCTCAAGGTCGAGGGATAGATTTCGCCGCGAATCTTCAGGACTTCGGACGCCGCGAGCACGGCGTTGTCGAAGCTGCCGGTGATCTCGCACATGGCGGTGAGCAAAAGGTTGCCGAGGGAGTGGCCTTTGAGCGCGGAGTCGGTGTCGAAGCGATAGTTGAAGAGCTGGGAGAGGAGGTGCTCTTCTTCAGCCAACGCGACGATGCAGTTGCGAATGTCGCCCGGCGGCAGCATGCCGAATTCTTTGCGGAGGACGCCGGAGGAGCCTCCCTCATCAGTCACTGTGACGATGGCCCCGAGCGCTCGGACGGACCAGGGCCCGTCGGCATCGACGTAACGCTTGAGCCCTCGCAAAAGCGTCGAAAGGCCGGTCCCCCCGCCAATCGCGACGATGTTCAATCCCGGTCCGTGCATGCGGCGCGCGATTATGTCACTCGCTCGGGTGGCGGGAGGGGACGACCGGGGGCCTCCGGCGGCCGGGGCCATCGGCCCCGGACCCCTGTTGGTTGGCCTAGCCTCCGCGACACTCTGTCGCGAGA
>DASVRB010000569.1:0-5953 GCA_036388835.1 Thermoanaerobaculia bacterium
CGCACGAGGCTGAAGCTCACCAGCTCGAGAGTCGCGAACATGTTCCGCACCGTCGCGGGATCGAAGATGCGGTGCGCGTCGAATGCGAGCTTCTCGCGGCCGATCGGCGTTCCGACGAGCAACGTGCCGCCCGGCGCGAGCACGCGCGTCAGGTCATTCGCCGCGCGCTCATGGCCGCGTGCATCGACCTCATCGCCGTACCGGCCGAGGCCGATGTGCTCGATGACATGGAGCGAGCTGAGACTGTCGACCGAACCGTCATCGTACGGCAGGTTCGTCGCCGATCCCTGTCGATAAAAGAAGCGCGGCCATTCGACATTGAGCGGCCGCAGGTCCACATACTCCACGTCGCAGAACGTCAGCACGTGCGCGATGAAGCCGTCGAGACGCGAGCCGACGTCGACGTGCCGCGCCGGCCTGCGCTGATGAATCAGCTCCGCGGCCCACAGGTCCTGATAGAAGTAGTGGAAGGCCGGCTCCGCCGCCGGCGCGAAGCGATCGAACGACGTGAACCACGCGCTGCCGAAGCGAAAGCGCAGCGAAGGCTCGGGCTCTTGCGCGGAGTAGCGACGGAGGTTCCGGAAGAAGTAGGGGAACGAGCGGACGCGGTTGAACGACGACCGCATCATGTGCAGCGGATCGAACAGAAATCGCGCGAACAGAAAGTACGGATC
The DNA here is from genome assembly GCA_036388835.1 of Thermoanaerobaculia bacterium. GTDB lineage: Bacteria > Acidobacteriota > Thermoanaerobaculia > Gp7-AA8 > Gp7-AA8 > QHVT01. Next base: position 675 of record DASVRB010000569.1, read on the forward strand.
GCGGAGAGGGCGCAGGCGGCGTTTGAGTCGTTTCAGTCTCATCGCTGGCCGGCCCGGTCGAAGATGAAGTTCACTGCATCAACGTCGCGGTTCCCCGTGCGCAGCCAGCGGTCGACGTCGGGCGGACCGACCTCTTCCCCCGCTTGCGAAACGGCGGTCGCGCGGTAGCCGGCACGCCACATCGTCTCGAACGTCGCCCTGAGGTGCGGGTTGATGGCGCCGCCCGGCTGGTTCTCGCGGAAACAGATCTCGATCATCCAGGCGACGTCGGCCGCGCGCCCGAGCACCGCCGTCGCACCAGCGAGCACGTCGAGCTCGTTGCCTTCCGTGTCGACCTTGATGAACAGCTTCTCGCCCGCGAAACGGTCGCCGACGATGGTGTCGAGCGTCGCTACGGCCACGCGCCGGTGCCACACCGTCGACACGCCGGCCCAGTTCGCGACGAGCGACGCGGCGGTGCCGGTGCCGTACAGCTCCGCCACTCCCGAACGCGCGCCGGCGGCCACCGGAAAGACTTCGACGTCACTCCACTGATTGCGCATCAGGTTCTCGTAGAGCACGGCCAGATTGTCGCGCAACGGCTCGACCGCAACGACGCGCGCACCGGCGTTGCGGGCGATGGCCACAAAGTAGCCGTGGTGCGCTCCGACGTCGACATAGACGCGGCCCTTCGACATCTCCCCAACGACCGCCGCCTCGCGCACTTCGAACGCTGCGTTCTGCATGTCACCGCGGCCGGAAAACACGAATCCGTGCGGCGTCGTGACCGGCGGCAGGATGTCGCGCGCGCGCGACGCGCGGAACTCGTGAATGGTGCGCAACACGCGCGGAATGCGCCGTCGCGCGAGGTCGCGCAACGTCATGCGTGCCTCATGGAGACGAACGTGAAGAGCCTCCGCCTCACCTGGTCCGCGAGCAGCGCGGCGACCGTGAGCGTGCAGAGGCCCGCCGTGGCGATGTAGGCGGCGAGCGACCAGTTGCGCGCAAAGTGCGGCATCGCGGCGCGGAACAGCGCAGCACACGACGCGGCGCCGCTCAACGGCAGCAGCACGTCGCGCGTGTACCACCGCCACTTCTCACCAGGCAACAGCCGGCGGTGCATGATCGGGACGAAGATCAGGACATATCCCGCGTTCAGCGCGAGCCACACCGAGGCGGCACCGACCGCGCCGTAACGGGACGAGAGAAAGATGCTCGCCGGCACGAGCACGACGGCGCTCACCGGATTGATGAGCATCGTGAGCCGCAGCCAGCCGGCGGCGAGTGCGAGATGCACGGCCACTCCGGCGACGCCGTTGAGCGCCGTGCCGGCAACGAGAATCGCGGCGACTCGCGAGGCGCTCGCGGCAACGACAGCGTCGCCGGTCCAGAGCAGCAGAACTTCGCGTCCGAACGCCGTCAGGATCGCCGCAACGGGAAAAAGCATGATGGCCGTGAACTGCGCCGCGGCGTGATAGAGGTCGCGCAGCGCGAGGTCGTCTTGGTTGGTGAGCAATTGGGTGAAGCGCGGGTAGATGGCGGTATGAATCGGCGAGATCAGGAGCCCCAGCGATGAGGCGACCGTGGCCGCCACGACATAGTAGCCGAACTCCTGAAGCGGCAGGACGGCGCTGAGCACGACCTTGTCGGTCTGCGTCAGCAATGCGCCGACGATGACGTTGACGCCGATGGCGGCGGTGAACGCCCACTCCGCGCGCAGCAGCGCCTTGTCGAACTTCGCCTCTCCCGGCGGCAATTCGCGCCGGATCGTGAGCGCGGCCGCGATCGCCTGCAGGAGCGTGACGCAAGCCTGGGTGATGAAGAACGCGACGATGGTCGGCGAGACGAACGCGAGCACCGAGATCGTCAGCAGGCCGCGCAACAGCGCCGATCCGGTGGTGATCGAGTTCACCGCGAGCTGTCGCTGCAGTCCGACCAGACCAGCCTGATAGAGGCCGGCCAGCAACTGCAGCGCGACGATGATGCCCATCACCCGTATGGCCGTGACGACGTCGTGATCGGCGAGCCGGCGAGCGCTCACCCACTTCGACTGAATGAGAGGCGCGAGCAAAAACACGCCGCCCGCGATGAGTGCCGACACCGGCCAGTAGAGCACCTCGATCGTTCGCAGCGCGTTGCGCAGCCGTGATTCGCTCTCCGCGACCGCGGAATAGCGCGCCATCGCGCGGTTGAGCGTCAGCGCCAGCCCGCCGTCGAGGATGCTGAGCACCGCGGTCAGCATCGCGTGAAAGCCGACCAGGCCGTATCCCTCGCTGCCGACGTAACGGAGATACACCGGGACGAGCACGATGCCGAGCAGCGCGTTCACCGCCCCTCCCACCATGTTCGCCACCACGTTCACCCGCACCCGGCTCATCAAGCGCGAAGGGTACTCTCAGGAGCGAACCGGCAAGGAAGAATTGGCTGTGGCGGTAGGGCTCGAACTACGACCACCGGATCAACAATCCGGCGCTCCGTCTGGAACAGGCGGGAGGCAACGGGTAGGGATTACCGCTTCCCCGACTCTCCTAGGATGTGACCTCTAAAAAAAACGCGCCGGCAACGCTCGTAAGGTTTCTCGATTCGATCCCTGACGAGCAGCGACCGGAGCACTTCGCACAATTGCGAGCAGCGGCTGCAAACGTGACCGAGGCGAGGCAGGCCGGGGTCATTTCCTCGCTGCTTGGCGCCGCGGTCTCGTTCGGATCCGAGACACCGCAACCGCAAGCGAAGTTGGTCTTTCCGCGTGACCATCTGCTGCATCTGAACATGGGCACCGAGTGGTACTGGCTGAGCTTCAATGTAACGGCGGCAGGCTCGGACGGGTGCGATCGCATCAGCGGCTTTGCGACCTTCAAACGGGTCCGTTCGGTTTCGCCGGACGTGCAGCGACAGGCCGGCTGGACGGATGTCGAGGCACAGATCGGGGCGACCACGGCAACGCTGACGTTTGCGACGCGCGAGCACTGCGAGATCGTGAGGCGGGGGCCGAACGTCCAGTGGCCGGCGCTCGGTGGCGACGTCGAGTTCGGAGAGTTTTTCTTTCGCAATGGTCCCGATTTTTTGAAGGGCAGCGTGAACGTCCTGCCTCTCGCGGTGCACATCGACGACGGCCCCAACATGACCGTCGATTTGACGATGTCGTCGCCTCTTCCCGAGGCCTCCGCGTTTTTCCAGCAGGCGGACAAATACAAGTCCGCGGGTGCAGGCGCGGGGTTCTATTACAGTTGGCCGCAGCTTACCGTCGAAGGTTCGATCACCGCCGGCGCGCGAACGTATAAGGTGCGAGGCTCGGGATGGATCTGCCATCAAATGATGATGTTGCTTCCTTCCTCGTCGGCGGCAGTCGGCGTGACACCCACACCAGATTTCGATCCGACCGCATCGGTCAACGGATGGTCGTGGTGCCAGTTCAACCTCGAGAACGGAGATGCATTTACAGCCGTGGCAGTGCAATCCGGAACGCTTCGGGGCACGTTGCTCGTCCCTTATGGCTGGTACGTGCAGCGTAATGGTGACGAGTGGCTTCCGACTTTTGTCATTGGCTCAGTGCATCTCGACCGCTTCGTTCCCGGCCTGGAGGGAGTCCTGATCCCCAGCGCGTGGAGGTACACCGCGACGGCCCTTCCAGGAGAACGGCCGATCGATGCGGAAGTACTGGCGGTCCCGTGGTATCCCGACGGCTCGTTCAGCGACTTCGATCTCCAGGTGCAGGGTGAGACGGCGGTCGACGTCGCGCTCACTGACTACGGCCGCATCAATACACAGAGCGGAAGCGGCCGGCTGCTCACAGGGAGCGGGTATTGTGAAAGCGTCTCCTACGAGCCGCAGGAGCGCTACATCGAGAGAGCGCTGGCTTATCTGAAGTGCACGTCATGAGAAGCTGTAAATTCTCATGAACTCCGTCTGATTCGTCCTCGGCTCCGTCGTTTTCTGCATCACGTGCTCGACGCTGAAGTTCTCCACAGCAAACACGGCGTTGTCCACCCAATTGTGAAACGCCATCGGTGAAGCGGGGATGGAGGCCGGGTCAGTCACTTTCGCCACAGCTCGATTGTCGATGAAATACTCGACCGAGTCGTTCTTCATCTCGATCCTGTAGTCGTGCCATCCCTCATCGAGGGGCGGCAGCGGAACCATGCTGACGCTCAGACCATTCTGCGTCTGTGCCCAGAAGCCGTTCTGAGGGTACGGCGTTCCGTCCGCGAGGAACCCGTCGAGCTGGATGAACCACGCGACCTGCATTGCAAACGGCGAGATCGACGTGTTCCAGAACCCCCAGCCCCTGGAGCCACCCTGCAGGTTTTCCACTTTGATCCTGCCGGCAAATACGGTTCCGTTCTGCGCGACATACGGAATGTTCAGAAAGATGTCATAGAGAAACGACGCCGGCGCAACCTTCGGGTCGTCGATTGCACTGTCGTTGATCACGACGTTCTTCGGCCGGATCGCGGCATAGGGGCTGTTGTAGATCTCGGAGTTGTAGTAGATCTCCGTTCCCGCCGCAGGAATGGAATTGGTGAGATACATCCCCCGATCGAAGAACCGATGACTTCCTTGGCCGTCCACTCTTTGAAACCAGTACTCCTTGGGAGGATTGAGGACGTCCAGATCGGCTTTCTCGAGCGAATAAATGACGTTCCTCTGCAGGTCGTACAGCACCACCAGCAGATACAGGACGAGGAGCGCAAGATCGGACGACGGCGCCCCTTCGCTGTCCTCCTGCACATCCTGCGTTTTCAATGTCGCCAGCAACTGCGCGCGCGACGATTCGTCCATTCCGTCGATCAACTCCCGGAGTCTCGACAGATCCAGAAGTTTCGACACCAGACCCGGCAAAGCAGGCAGGAGGGAAGACGAGTGATCCGCCTGCTCGAGCTTCGCGGACGCCCGAAGAGCCTCCGCGATACGAAGTAAAAACGGGGCGGCATCGGCAGCGCTCGTCATCAATCCATCCTAACAGAAGGATGGTGTGACGCATGATTTTCACAAATTGGCTGTGGCGGTAGGGCTCGAACCTACGACCACCGGATTAACAATCCGGCGCTCTACCAACTGAGCTACACCACAACAATGTGCGACGGCGGGATCGGCATCGTCGCGCGGGGCGCGCTCACTTGTCAAACAAGGTGGTACGGACGGCCAGCAGGCGGGGACGGGCGTCGGGCATGTCGGCGTGGATGCAGATGGTGTCGAAGGCGACGGCGATGCGGGTGCCGTCGCGCGCGATGACGGCCCCCTCCTTCGCGAGCAGCGCTGCCTGCGCCGCGGATTCTTCGACGTTGAGCGCGGAGCCTGGA
>DASVRB010000570.1:0-32669 GCA_036388835.1 Thermoanaerobaculia bacterium
GAGATCCTTCGCTGACGCTCAGGATGACGAAGTGGGCGTTCGACGCGGGCGCGACACGACCTTCCCTCACTACAATCCCACCTCGTGCGCTACCTCAAAATCCTCCTCGCGATCGCAGTCGTGATCGCATTCGCGATCGTCGTGCGCACCTTGCCCGTGGCCGCTTGGCTCGAGGCATTCAAGGCGTGGGTGCAGGGGCAAGGGGCGGTCGGGTACGTCGCGTACGTGCTCGTCTACGCGGTCTGCTGCGTGCTGCTCGTGCCGGCACTCGCGCTGACGCTCGGCGCGGGTGCGATTTTCGGGTTCGCGGCCGGTGCCGTCGTCAACATCATCGGCGCGACCATTGGCGCCACCATCGCGTTCCTCCTCGCGCGCGGCGTGCTGCGCCGGCGCGTCGAGCGGATGACTTCCGGTCACGTGAAGTTCCGCGCGCTCGACCGCGCCATCACGCGTGAGGGGACGAAGATCATGTGGCTCGTCCGCCTCTCCGGATTTCCCCCCTTCACCTGGGTCAACTACGCGTTCGGCCTCACCGGCATCAGCCTGGGTCCGTACGTCCTCACCACCTTCTTCGGCATCATCCCCGGCTCGCTCGCATTCACGTACGCCGGTGCGGCCGGCGCGGCCGCGCTCACCGGCAGCGGCAACCGGATCATCCTCATCGTCACCGCGATCGGCGCTGTGATCGTGAGCGCGTTCGTCGCGCGCATCGCCATGCGCGCCATCAAGCGCGCCGGCGTCGACGAGTAGCCCGATCACATATGCTTACCCCCCTCGGAGGCACGCACACCATGAGCAATCCCCTCGCACAACTTTCGAAGCTCGGACAGAGCGTCTGGTTCGACCAGATGGAGCGCAAGCTCGTCACCACCGGACAACTGCAGCGGATGATCGAAGAAGACGATCTGCGCGGCCTCACCTCCAACCCCACCATCTTCGAAAAAGCGATCGGCGGAAGCGAAGACTACGACTCGCAACTGCGCACGCTCGCGTCGCAGGGAAAATCGACCGACGAGATCTACGACGAGCTGGTGATCGAAGACATCGTCCAGGCCGCCGACGTCTTCCTGCCGGTGTACGAGAAGACCAACGGCGAGGACGGCTACGTCAGCCTCGAGGTCTCACCGCTGCTCGCGAAAGACACCGCCGCGACGCTCTCCGAAGCAAAACGCCTCTTCGAGCGCCTCGGCCGCCCGAACGTGATGATCAAGATTCCGGCGACGCCGGAAGGCATCCCCGCGATCGAGCAGACCATCGCCGCCGGCATCAACGTCAACGTCACGCTGATCTTCTCGAACGACGTCTACGCGCAGGTGATCGAAGCGTATCTGCGCGGTCTCGAACAGCGCGCCGCGCAGAACCTCCCGATCGGCAACATCGCCTCAGTGGCCAGCTTCTTCGTCAGCCGCATCGACGCCACGGCTGACAAACAGCTCGAAGAAAAATCGAAAGGCGATCCGTCGCTCGGCGAGCTGCAGGGAAAGGTCGCAATCGCGAACGCGAAGATGGCGTATCAGCTCTTCCGCGAAACGTTCACCAGCGAGCGCTTCACCCGACTGCGCGACAAAGGCGCACGCGTGCAGCGTCCGCTGTGGGCGTCGACCGGCACGAAGAATCCGAAGTACAGCGACGTGCTGTACGTCGAGACGCTCATCGGCGCCGACACCGTGAACACGCTGCCGCCGGCCACGTACGACGCGTTCCGCGATCACGGCAAAGTGGAGGCGGCGATCGAGACCGAGGTCGATGAAGCGCGGCGCGTGCTGGCCACGTTCGAGTCGAAAGGCTTCAGCCTGAAAGCGATCACCGACAAGCTGACCGAAGACGGTGTGAAGTCGTTCAACGACTCGTTCTCGCAATTGATCCTGACGATTGAAGCGCGCCGCGACTCAGTCGTCCGCGGTCTGCCCGAGCGCCTCACGCTGCACAACGTGAACGGCATCGACGACGCGATCGCACGCGCGGAGAAAGAGAAGTTCGTCACGCGCATCTGGTCGAAAGACAGCTCGCTCTGGAAGTCCGATGACGCGCACAAAAAGATCATCGACAACGCGCTCGGCTGGGTCGCCGTGCCGCACGTCATCGCACCGCTGCTCGCGGAGACGCGGAAGACGATCGAGCAGTTCCGCGGCGATTTCACGCACGTGGTGGTCCTCGGCATGGGCGGCTCGAGCCTCGTTTCCGAAGTGGTGAGACGAGTGTTCGGGAAGCGAGAGGGTTACCCCGAGCTGCTCGTGCTCGACTCCACTGTCCCCGAAGCGGTCTCGCTGCTCGAGGCGCGCATCGACGTCGCGAAGACGCTCTTCATCGTCGCCTCGAAATCGGGCACGACCACCGAGCCGATGATGTTCCACCGCTACTTTTACGATCGCGTGAAAGCAATCAAAGGCGATCGCGCCGGCGAGAACTTCGTCGCCGTCACCGATCCCGACACGCAGCTCGTGCGCGATGCGGAGCGCGATCGCTTTCGCAGCACCTTCATCAACATGGCCGACATCGGCGGCCGCTACTCCGCGCTGTCGTTCTTCGGTCTCGTCCCGATGATGATCTCCGGCGTCGATGGCGAGGAGTTCGTCGACCGAGCCGTGCACGCCGCGCACGTGGCGAGCATTCCGAAAGTGCGAAAGAACACGCCGGCGCTGCTCGGCTGCGCCATCGGCGCGCTCGCGTTGCAGGGTCGCGACAAACTCACCGTCGTCGCGCCGCGCCCGCTCGACACGTTCGGTCTCTGGGTCGAGCAGTTGATCGCCGAGAGCACCGGTAAAGAAGGCAAAGGCATCGTGCCCATCGCCGGCGAGCCCGCACTCGCGCCGCACGAATATGGGCACGATCGCGTCTTCATTTCGGTGCGCATGCGCGGCAGCGGCGACGACACCGCGCGCCTGCGCGAGCTTGCCGACGCCGGTCATCCGGTCATCGATTACGTGCTCGAAGATCCGCTCGATCTCGCCGAAGCGTTCTATGTCTTCGAGTTCGCGACGGCCGTTGCGGGCGCGATCTTCGGGGTGAATCCGTTCGACCAGCCGAACGTGCAGGAGTCGAAAGACAACACGAAGCAATTGCTCGAGGAGTTCACAGCCAAAGGGACGATGACCGGCAGCGGCGGCAGCGCTTCGGCCGGTAAGTCGAAACGGATCGATGTCACCGACGCGGATGCAATCGCCTCGCTCTTGTCGACCGTCGCGCCGGGTGACTACGTCGCGCTGACGCAGTATTTCGGCGAGACGATCGAGCGCGAGAAGCGGCTCGCCGAGATCCGCGAAACGATCGCGCGCGAGCTGCGCGTGGCAACGACCAGCGGCTACGGCCCGCGCTTCCTCCACTCGACCGGGCAACTGCACAAAGGGGGCGGCGACAACGGCGTGTTCCTGCAGCTCACGGGCGGTCCGCGCGGCGATCTCGATCTGCCGGGCGAGAGATTCACGTTCGGCGTGCTCGCACGCGCGCAGGCGATCGGCGATTTTCAATCGCTCGCCTCGCGCGATCGCCGCGCTCTCAGCATCGACCTCGGCGAAGACGTCGATGCCGGCCTGGCGCAGCTCGCAACCGCGGTCAAGAACGCCGTCGTGAAGGCATGACCTCGCAGTTCGGCATGATCGGCCTCGGCGTGATGGGGTCGAATCTCGCGCTCAACATCGAGGACCACGGTTTCTCCGTCGCGATCTGGAATCGCGAGCCGGAGTACACCGACGCCTTTCTGGCGGCGCACGAGGGGAAGCAGTTCACGGCCACGAAAACGCTCGAAGAATTCGTCGCCGCGCTCGCGCGTCCGCGCCGGATCATGCTGATGATCAAAGCGGGCGCGCCGGTCGACGAGATGCTCGACAAACTCCTGCCGCTGCTCGAACAGGGCGACGTGGTGATCGACGGCGGCAACTCGTGGTTCAAGGAAACGCAAGCACGCGCGCAGCGGCTCACCGAACGCGGACTGCACTTTGTCGGCGCGGGCGTTTCGGGCGGCGAGGAAGGGGCGCGTTTCGGTCCGTCGCTGATGCCCGGCGGCACGCGCGAGTCATGGGACGCGATCCGCGACGTGTTCGAAGCGATCGCGGCGCGCAGCGATTCGGGCGCGTGCGTGACGTACTGCGGCTCGGACGGCGCGGGCCATTTCGTGAAGATGGTCCACAACGGAATCGAGTACGGCGACATGCAGCTCATCGCCGAGGCGTACGACCTGTTGCGGAGAGGCCTGGGGATGGAGGCGAACGAGCTCGCCGACACGTTCGACACCTGGAACCGCGGCCCTCTGCAGTCGTTCCTGATCGAGATCACGGCAAAGATTTTTCGCAAACGCGATGAAACGACCGGCGCCGCGCTGGTCGACCGCATCCTCGACAAGGCTGGTCAAAAAGGAACGGGCAAGTGGACGGCGCAGGTTGCCCTCGACCTCGCGGTGCCGATCCCGACGATCGCCGCGGCCATCGACGCGCGCGTGCTCTCTTCGATGAAAGCAGAGCGCGTCGCCGCGAGCGCACTGCTCGCACGGTCGAACGTTGCTCACGCTCCCGATCGCGCGCAGTTCATCGAGGACGTGCACGACGCGCTGTACGCCGCGAAGGTCTGCTCGTACGCACAAGGCTTCGCGCTGATTCAGGCGGGCTCGCGCGAATGGAAGTGGAACATCGATCTGCGCGAGATCGCGCGCATCTGGAAGGCCGGCTGCATCATCCGCGCGAAGTTTCTCGACTCGATCATGCGCGCGTACGAGCAGCGGAACGATCTGCCCAATCTGCTGCTCGACGACGCGTTCCGCACCGGCATCGCGGAGGCGGAACCGCGCTGGCGCCGCGCGGTGACGTTCGCCCAGACAAACGGCATCGCGGTCCCGGCGTTCGCCTCGTCGCTCGCGTATTTCGACAGTTACCGCACCGCGGACCTCCCCCAGAATCTGACGCAAGCGCAACGCGATTACTTCGGCGCCCACACGTACCAACGCAACGACGCCGGCCATGACGCGCCATTCGTCCACACCGACTGGTTGTAGTCCCGTTTCACTCCGCAAACAGAAACAACGAGGGGCCTCCGGCGGGCCGGCACGGCCGGCACCGTTTGTTGCCTCAGGCCGGACGGACGCACGTCGCGCGAATCGCGATTCGTGGGGACAACACACGCTGCCGGCCGTGCCGGCCCGCCGGAGGCCTCTGGTCGGTGCTCTGTCGCCGAGCGGAAGTGGGCCTAGAGCTGCGGTTTGAGCCAGCCGGCGACGCGTTCCTTCACGCGGTCGATCCACGAGCGTTTCAGCCAGCGGCGGGGTGTGATCTCTTCGCTGCGGGCCAGATCTTCGAAGAACATCGCCTGCATCTGCGCGGCCAGTCCTTCGTCGTAGATATTCACGTTCACCTCGTCGTTCAGGCGGAACGAGCGATCGTCGAAATTCGACGAACCGACCGATGTCCAGATGCCGTCCACCACCATCGTCTTCGCGTGCATCATCGTCGGCTGATACTCGAAGATCTGAATCCCGCGGCGCAGCAGTTGCGAATAGAACAGCCGTCCCGCGTGACGGACGATCGGCACATCCGTGTACTCGCCCGGGACGATCACCCGCACGTCCACACCGCGGCGGACCGCACCTTCCAGCGCGCGGATCGTGTCGCTGTCGGGGACGAAATAGGCGCTGTTGATGTAGATCGATTTCTGCGCGCTGACGATCGAGACGATGAACATCAGCTTCACCGACGACGACCCTTCCGATGGCGACGACTTCAGCACCTGCGTGAGGCACGTGCCGCGTGGTGGTACCTGCGGAAAGTAGTCGAGCCCGGTCAGCAATTCGCCGCGGCTTTTCACCCAGTTGTCCATGAACGCGAACTGCATCTGCGTCACGACCGGCCCTTCCACGCGCACCACCGTCTCGCGCCAGTGCTCCTCGCTGTCCGCGTCGCCGAGCCAGTTGTCGGCGATGCCGACGCCGCCGGAGAAGCCGATCTCGCCGTCGACGATCAGCAGCTTTCGGTGCGTGCGGTGATTGATCGTCAGCAGCGTGTACCAGCGCAGCGGGTGATACCACTCCACGCTGATGCCGTTGCGCTCCATGAACTCCGTCAGGTCGCGTGAGATCCCGGACGAGCCGACCGCGTCGAGGATCAGATTCACCTTCACTCCGGCGCGTGCGCGCTCGGCCAGCGCCTGTGCGAATGCGCGTCCGACCTCGCCGTCCCAGAAGATGTAGAACTCGATGTTGATCGTCTTCTTCGCGTTGCGGATCGCGGCGAGCATGGCCGGGAAGATGCCGACGCCGTTCTTCAGGATCTCGACGCGATTGCCTTCCGACATTGCGGCGCCGGTGAGCGCGTGCATGGTCTGCAGGAAGGCCATGTCGCGCACGCCGAACTGATGGCGCATGTGGTAGCGCATCGGCACGCGCCGGCGCACCATCGGCAACGGCGTGCGGCCGGGATAGCGAGGCGGTTTCCGCCGGCGGAAAATCAGCCCCACGATCGTTGCCCGATCAGCCAGATCACCAGCGCGAACACCAGCACCACGAGCGACAGCGCGAGCGAGACCAGAAACGCCACGATCAGCCCGAGGATCAGCGCGATCTCCGAGGTGCGCCGGGGCGCGCGCGTGCGGTCGCGATGCTTCTCGAGCAGGCGCATGTTCTTCATGTTCTCTTCGTAGAGAAAGTCGAACACGTCGCCCGCCACCGGCACCGCACCGAACACGAGGTCGATGGCCACGTTGAGCACCATGCGCAGGATCACGCGCGCCGGGACGCGGTGCCGCAGCGCGCCGGCGATGATCCACGTCGACAGCACCGCCCCCATCACGTCGCCGACGCCCGGGATGAGTCCGAGCGCGGCGTCGAGCCCCACCCGGATATTCGTCCCCGGCACCGGAAAGGCCTGGTCCATCAGGTAGGCGAACTTGCGCAGCGCCACGAGATCCTGCGGCAGCTTTTCATCAGGCTCGACCACCTCGGCAACATGAACTTTGTCCGGCACGGTCAGGGATTATGCGAGAGATGTGCGCGGGGAGGGGCGATTTGGAGTGCGGCGACGCCAGTCGCCGCTTTCCCTGCGGTCGGAGTAAAAGCGGCGACTCGCGTCGCCGCACTCCAAATGAACGGGCGCGTCCATTGCGTCTATCCTGCGCGAATGGGCGAAGCCCCACAGCACCGGCCGCCGACGGCGCGCGAGAAGTGGGTCGGGCGGCTGGTCAGCACGCGCGATGTGGTCTGGTCGTGGCTCACCGACCCGGCGGTGCTCGTCTATCGACGCCACGGCTTCGGGCAGAAGCGTGTCCGCGCGACCATCGTCGAGATCGCGCTTTTCGTCCGCGAGGTCGTGCGCGAGTTCTGGAACATCGAAGGCACCTCGCGCGCGGCGTCGCTCGCCTACACCACGCTCCTCTCCCTCATCCCGCTGCTGGTCGCATTCACGTATCAACTGCAGACGTATTACTCGAAGCTCTTCCCCGGATTTCAGGCGCAGATCGACACCATCCTGAACGCCGTCATTCCGTATCAGTCGCCGCAGGTCACGTATCACCTCGCGCGCTTCACGCAGAACGCCGGCACCGCCTCCGTGGTCGGCGTGATCGTGTTCATGTTCGTGGCGTTCCGGCTTTTCCTCGCCGTCGAAGGGGCGGTGAATCAGATCTGGAAGGTGCGCAGCGCGCGCGGATATCGCCAGAAAATCATCGCCTTCACGATGCTTTTCTTCTGGGGCCCGCTGCTGATGGGTCTCTCGTTCACGACCACCGCGATGCTGGAGCGCAACCGCTATCTGCGCATCATTTTCGAAGGCGATCTGCTGTTTCAGGTCGTGCCGGTGATCGTGCTGTTCGTCGGTTTCACGATGCTCTTCTGGCTCGTGCCGTCGGCGCGGGTGCGCGTTCCCGCCGCGGCAATCGGCGCGGTGGTGACGACGCTGCTCTTCAGCCTCGTGCGCTGGGGCTTCGGCATCTACGCCGATTTCCTGATGAGCGGCCGCTTCAACCTGATTTACGGCACGGTCGGTTTGGCGGTGATTTTTCTGATCGCGATCGAGGTGATGTGGATCGTGATCCTCCTCGGCGTGGAGATCAGTTACGTCTGGCAGAACCTCTACGGCGTGCTGCGCGCGACGGCCGAGCAGATCGAGGACGATCCGCAGTACGACCTCTATTTCGCCATGCGCGGGCTCGTCGAGATCGCGCGGCGTTTCGATCGGCGCGAGGAGCCGCCGTCGACGTATCGGCTCGCGGAGCAATTCGGCACGCACGACACGCAGATGCTGCGCGTGCTGCGCAAGCTCGAGGACGCGAAGCTCGTCGCGCCGGTCGGCGGCGAGTGGGTCGGCTACGTGCCGGCGTGCGACCCCGATCGCATCAGCGTGGAAGAAGTGGTGGCGCGGATGGAAGGGGTGACGCGCCTCGTGCCCGATGTCGGTCCGGAAGATCGCGAGCGCGAGCTGATCGGCGACGTCTTTTCACGGCTGAATGTCTGCACGGCCGCGGCACTCGACCGGCTGTCGATCGGCCGGATGGTCCGCGAGCTCTACTCGCCGCGCGAAGTGCGCAACGACGACGCCGCCTCTTCCTGAGCCGGCACGGCTTTCGCGCGTAACGCGCGCACCAGTCGGATCCGGCGGAACGCCTCGTACGCGACCGTCGTCGCCGCCAGCCAGACGATGCCGGCGCTGATGCCGCCCCCGATGTCGGAGATCCAGTGCACGCCGAGGTAGATGCGGGAGGCGGCGATGGCCACGATCATCGAGATCGTGAAGGCGACGGCGATCGCGCGCACGCGCCACGTCTTGAAGATGCGGAAAGCGAGATAGCTCAGCGCGCCGAACACGATCGTCGAGCCCATCGCATGTCCGCTCGGAAATGAATAGCCGTGCGCGTCGCGCAACGCTTCCGCGAGCTCCGGACGCGCGCGTGCGAACGTCGATTTGAGCCAGAGATTCAGCAGCCCGCCGACGCCGCCGGTGAAGAAGAGATAACCGGCCCAGCGCCACCGTTTCTGCAGCGCGAGATAGAACGTCATCGCGCAGATGATGCAGGCCAGTCCGACCGGCGTCCCGATGACGGTCATGATCGTGAAGAACGTCGTCGCGCCGCCGGTGCGCGTCTCGCGCGCCCACGCGTGTACCTCGCCGTCGATCTGGTGCAGTTGAGAAGACTCCGCCTGCACGCGCTCCGCGATGTCGATGAACACATCGCCCGCGAGCATCGTCGCCGCGACGCCGGCAGCGAGCAGCAGAAACACCGGCAGGTAATCGCGATACCGGAAGGAAGCCGTCCAGTTCGCGGCCCGCTTCAACGCGCGCTCATACAACGGCCCCACCGCGCTGACGATGAGCCAGAAGAGCAAAAAGATCGCGACGAACCCGGCGATGAAAATCAATGCGGTGGGAGGAGATGCATGCGGCGTGCGCTAAACATGAATTGAGAACGCAGAACGCAGAATGAAGAATTTAGAAAGCTCTGGTTCGAGGCCCTTTTCTCAATTCTTCATTCTGCGTTCTGCGCTCTCAATTCGTTCACTCAAAACCCCCCGCTCATGTACTTCCACTGCACGATCTTGTCGTTGATCTCGCGGAGGCGGCGGCTGATCATCCGGCAGAGGAGGTTGAGGAACTGCAGGGATGCGTGCGGGTCCATCGACAGGATTTCGTTGAGGGTGGCGCGGTCGATGGAGAGGACGGTGGCGTCGCCTTCATGCGCTTTGGCATCGGCGGAGCGCGGCTTCTCGTCGATGAGGGCCATCTCGCCGAAAAAGTCGCCGCGATCGAGGACGGTCAGCGCTTCTTCGCCGACCCCGGGGATGAATTTCGAGATGCGCACGCGGCCGTCGAGAACGATGTAGAGCTTGTCGCCCTTCTCTCCCTCGCGAAACATCATCGAGCCTTCGCGGAAGCGCTCTTCGCTCGAGAACGTGGCCAGCAGTTTCATTTCGGCGGCGGAGAGGCCGCGCTCGCGGAAGAGGTCGACTTTGTCTTCCGACTTGACCGTGACCTGCTGCACTTCGCGTTTGCCGGCGCCTTCGCGTTTGCGGCCCTGTCCCTTCTTCGCGTCTTCCTGGAAGAAGAGCTTGAGCTGATCGTTCGCGTCGCGCACTTTTTCGGTCAGCGAGCGCCAGAACGCCCAGTGCAGGCCGACCGCGAGCTCTTTGTCTTCATCCATCAACTGATCGAGCGCGCTGAATGAAAACGTGTAGCAAGCCGAGGCCTCGGTGGCGAGGCCGTCACTCGAGCGATGCGTCCGGTCGATGAAGTTCATCTCGCCGAAGATCGTGTCGGTCGTCAGCGTGCCGAGGATCTGCGGGCCGAACGGCGTGTCCTTGCGGATCTCGATGCGGCCGTCTTTCACGACGAAGAAATCCATCGAGCGATCTTCCTCGCGGAAGACGTAATCGCCCGTTGCGTAGCCTTCGACGCGGGCGAATTTCGAGAGCCGGAAGATCTGCTCGTCCTTCATGTGCTGAAAGACGGCCAGGCGCCGCAGGTCGCCGGCGACGGTGATCAGGTCGTCGCGTTTTTCCGCGGCGCGCGTGATCTTGTTCGTGATCTCGCGCAGGTCGTTGCGGGTGTCGAGGCGGAAGAGATTTTCCTTCCGCAACTCGAGCCGTTCGGTCGAGAGCTGCAGTTGCTCGACGCGTTCTTTGATGCGCGCGTTGAGGTCCTTCGCCTCGATGTTGTGAATGCGCTTGAGCGTGTTGATCATGCGCCGCACCGGCTCGGTCGATTCGCCCTTCTGATCGGTGGCCAGAAGGAACGCGTCGATGAAGTCTTCCAGCGCGCGATCGAAGTTCTTCAGCTCGAACTCGATGCGCCCGGAGATCTCGGCGAGGCCGCGATCGAACGGGTTGAGCTTGCGCGCGCGCTGGATCTCCTCGTGCGCGACCGTCCACTCACCCTGCGAGTAGTAGAGGCGGCCGAGGATCTCGTACGTGCGGTAATTGTTCGGGGTCTTCAGCTTCGCGATCTCGAGCAGCTCGATCGCTTTCGAAGTCTGGTCTTTGGCCATGTAGTACTGCGCGAGGCCGATGTACTGCGAGGAGTCGATCTCATCGCGTGCGCGCTCGGAGACCACTTCGATCTTGAGGTCGGCGTAACGGGTTTCTTCCGCCTGTTTCTTGAGATCGCGGACGCGCGCGAGGTTGATGCGCAGCGCGATCGAGCCGGGGCGGAGCTTCTCCGCCATCTCGTACAGATGGATCGACTCGTCGTACATCCCCTGATCGGCGTAGCGGCGCGCGAGCACCAGCAGATCTTCGGCCTCGATCGGGATGTTGGTCTCGCCCGCGATGGTGCGGAAACGCGGACGAGCGGCGAGGGGCTGTTCAGCCATGGGAGGGCTCATTATATGAATGCAGAAAGGAGAACGCCGAACGCAGAATGAAGAAAGCCGCCATCGCCACACTCGCGCTCTTCATTCTTCATACGGTGTTCGCCGCTCCACTTTCGTCGGCGGATGATTTTCAGATCGCGCGGCCGGGGTACGAGTTCGCGTTCCCCCGCGATCACGGCAACCATCCCGAGTACCGCACCGAGTGGTGGTACTACACGGGCCATCTGCGCACCGCGAGCGGGCAGCGTTACGGATTCGAGGTGACGTTCTTTCGCGTCGGCATCGATCGCGCGCCGAAGGCGACGGAGTGGGACCTGCGGCACGTCATGCCGGCGCATGTCGCGATCACCGATCCGGCGAACAAGGCCTTTCGCTATTACGAAAAGCTCAATCGCGCGTCGCCGTACACGGCCGGTGCGGCGGTCGGGAAGCTCGACGTGTTCAACGAGGCTTGGCGCGTGACCACGAATCCCGACGGCTCGTGGCGGCTGGTGGCGAGTGAAGGGAAAGACTCGATCGATCTGACGATGCGCTCGCGCAAAGCGCCGGCCGTGCATGGCGAGAACGGCGTGAGCGTGAAGGCGCAGGGGGTCGGATTCGCGTCGCACTACTACTCGATGACGCGGCTCGAGGTGAGCGGGACCATCGCTGCCGGCGGCGCGCGCGAGCGGGCGACAGGGCAGGCGTGGATGGATCACGAGTTCGGCAGCTCGCGGCTGCGCGAGAACCAGCGGGGATGGGACTGGTTCTCGATCCAGCTCGACAACGACTCCGAGATCATGCTGTACGTGATCCGCCGCGCCGACGGCTCGGCCGACGTGACGTCGTCCGGCTCGCTGATCGGCAGCAACGGCGACGTCATTCCGATCCGACGCGAGCAGATGCGCATCACGCCGCTCGAGCGGTGGAAGTCGAAGAAAAGCGGCGCGACCTACCCGGTGGCGTGGCGGGTCGAGCTCCCGTCGTTCCGCGTCGCGCTGACCGTGCGCCCGTTGCTGCGCGAACAGGAGCTGGTCACCGCCGGCTCGACGCAGGTGACGTACTGGGAAGGAGCGGTCGATGTGAGCGGCTCGTTCGACGGTGTGGCGGTGCGCGGTCAGGGCTACGTGGAGATGACCGGCTACGACAAGGCGTTTCGCGCGCCGTGATTGTGCGGAACGGTCACAAAACCGCCGCAATCGGCCGCTATCGTGCCGCCTCATGTTGACGCTCATCCTCGCCGCCGCGCTCGCCCTTCCGCCGCAGAAGTCGGACGCCGTGATCGGCGTCTCCGCGATTCATCTCGAGAGCGGACGCCGTCTCGCGATCCGCGATACGGAACGCTTTCCGATGGGGAGCGTCTACAAGTTTCCGATCGCGCTGACGGTGTTGCGGCGCGCCGATTCCGGCACGCTGCAGCTCGATCGCGAGATCATGATCGAGCCGAAAGACTTCGCGCCCGGCTGGAGTCCGTTGCGCGACAAGGCTGCCGGCCGACCGATCGTGCTCAGCGTGCGCGAGCTGCTGCGGCAGATGGTCTCGATCAGCGACAACACCGCGTCCGATGCGCTGCTGCGGCTGGTCGGCGGCTCGATCAGCGTGACGCGGCGGATGGCGGAGCTCGGATTCGGTGGCATCCGCATCGATCGGTCCGAAGCCGAGATGGCGCGCGATCTCACGAAGCCGGGCGGCGTCGAACGTTACGCGATCGACGTGCGCGACACCGCGTCGCCGCAGGCGATGGCTGAATTGCTGGTCGCTTTCTGGCAGCGCAGAGACGGGCTATCGAAAGAGAGCCACGACCTGCTTGTTGACTGGATGTCGCACAGCCAGACCGGCTCGCGTCGCATCAAAGCCGCGGTCCGGCGCGCCACCGTGACGCACAAGACCGGCACCATGCCCGGCACCGTCAACGATGTCGGCATCATCACCTCGCCCGACGGCAAACATCACATCGCCATCGCTGTCTTCACGAAAGCCTCGCGCCGCGACAAGACCGCCGAAGCGGAGGACGACATCGCCGCGATTGTGGCGAAGGTGTATGCGGAGTTGACCCGTTAGCGCGTGAGGTGGAGGACAGGCAATCCTGCCTGTCCTGTCGTTCAGGCCAGACCGCTTCATCTCTGTCATCCCGAGCCGGCACGGCCGGCGGCGCTGGTTGGCCCAGCCTCGGGCACGCTGTACTACGTCGGCCGGCCTTGAGCAGTGCGATGACATCTGCGATGTCATTAGAAGCGTAGCGAGGGACCTGGGTGGGTGGGTCGCGGAAGCATGTGCATCGCGCCCCCCCCGCCCAGGTCCCTCGACTCACGCTCGGGATGACAGGTGGGGACGTGCTCCATCCACTCTTCACCTGCGTCGCGAAGCGCAATTCACGCTCGCGCCGCGATCGCGCGCACGCATTCGACGAGCCGATCGCGATCGACCGGTTTGGTGAAGTAGTGGTCGGCGCCGAGGGCGAGGCCGAGGTCGCGGTTTTCCACCATCGAGATGATCACCACCGGCAGGTCGCGTGTGGCGGGATCGCTTTTCAGGCGCTTGAGCAGTTCCCAACCGTCGACGCCGGGGAGGACGAGATCGAGCGTGATCGCCAGCGGTTGCGATTCGCGCGCGAGGCGCAGCGCCTCGTCGGCGTGACGGGCGCGGACGGACAGGAAGCCGGCTGAGGAGAGTGCCGACGCGATCAGCTCGTACGCGTTCGGGTCGTCCTCGATCACCAGCACGCGCGCTGTTTGGCTCGCGATTTCGGGAGTGCGTGACACGACCGCGGCGTGCGAGCGCACCGGCAGGGTGAAGGAGAACGTGCTGCCTGCGCCGGGGGCGCTGTCGACGCTGACCGTGCCGCCCTGCAGCTCGACGAATTTCTTCACCAGCGCGAGGCCGAGACCGGTGCCGCCGAACTCGCGTCGCGCGCTGCTGTCGACCTGGCGGAACTCCTCGAAGATCATCGAGTGATGGGCCGGATCGATGCCGATCCCTTCGTCGCGCACGGAGACCGTGATGCTGCCGTCGTGCAGCGCGGCGCGCACGCGCACCGCTTTTCCTTCCGGCGAGAACTTGACGGCGTTCGAGAGGAGATTGAAGAGGACCTGCTTGAACTTGGCGTGATCGGTCTCGATCTGAGGCAGGCCCGGCTCGATCTCGACGACGATCTGCGCGGCACGTTTGTCCGTGCCTTTGCCCAGGCCGCGCATGACCTGCGCCACGCTTTCGATGGCGGCGCCGACGGAGAAGAGCTCCGGAAAGATCTCCATTTTCCCCGCCTCGATTTTCGAGAGGTCGAGGATGTCGTTGATGATGCCGAGGAGGTGCTCTCCGGAAGTGTGGATGTGGCGAATGAAGCCGAGATGCTTCGGCTCGACGCGTCCCTCGAGACGCTCCGACAGGATCTCCGAGAAGCCGATGATGGAGTTCATCGGCGTGCGCAGCTCGTGGCTCATGGTGGCGAGAAATTGCGACTTGAGTCGGTCGGCTTCTTTGCTTCGCTGATTCGCCTCCGCCAGTTCTTCGGTGAGGCGGGTGAGCTCTTCCACTTTCCGGCTTTCGGCTGCTTCGAGCTGCCGGATGCGCAGCCGTTTCTCCTGCAGGTTGGCGATGCCGACGAGGAAGAAATACGACGCCCCGAAGACGAAGAGCATGCGCGTGAACGCGAGCAGCAGGACGTCGTTCGTGAACGTGGCCTGCCCCATCAGCAGCAGCAAGCCGAGGTAGGCGACCGCGTTGGCGATGCTGACCGCGTACGCCGCGGTCTTGCCGCTCGCGAACGCCGCTGCCGACGACGCGGCGCCGTACCAGACGTACCAGGGGCTGATGATGCCGCCGGTCGCGTAGACGCCGAGGGTGGCGCAGACGACGTCGACCGTCATCCAGACCGGGTTGAGATAACGGCGATTGATGCCGCGTTTGTAGAGCCTGTAGAGCGTCCCCGCGCTGACGCACGAGATCAGCAGCACGAGCACGGCGATGTCGCGCCGCACCGGATAAACGCCGAGCGCCCCACCGGCCAGGCCGAGGAGGAAGCTGAGCGAGTAGACGAAGATGTGATTCCGCTGGATCGCGAGATCGAAGCGGATCACGCTCGACAGCGCTTTGTTCTGCATTGAGGGTGTGCTTCGGATTGTACGCTTCGGTTCGGAGAGGCGCTTGGGCGCGTAGGCGCGTAGGCGCTTGGGTGACTTCTCGCCTGATCATGCTCGGCGCAAGATCGTCTACGTGATGACGCTGCTCGCGCTTTCCGCCCCGTCATCCTGAGCTTTAGCGATGGATCTCGCCGACGACGACCGGAGCGACAGGCGCCGGTCGTCGCATTTCGAGATCCTTCGCTGACGCTCAGGATGACGGGAGGCGGCGACTCGCACGCGAGCGCGCCGTCACGACACCACGCCACACGCGCAACACCACCCAAGCGCCTTCGCCGATTTTGGAGGCGCGTGGCGCAGACGGGGGAGCGCTTAGGCGCAGAGGCGCTTGGGTGACTTCTCGCCTGATCATGCTCGGCGCGAGATCGTCTACGTGATGACGCTGCTCGCGCTTTCCGCCCTGTCATCCTGAGCTTTAGCGAAGGATGACGGGAGGCAACGACTCGCACGCGAGCGCGCCGTCACGACACCACGCCACACACGCAACACCACCCAAGCGCCTTCGCGCCTAAGCGCCTTCCGTTTTGTGTTGCCGCAACGTCTCGTATAGCGCGATCCCGACACACGTCGAGAGGTTCAGCGAGCGGACGTGCTCGGAGTGGATGGGCATCGTCAACATCCGGTCGGCGTAGCGGGCGTGCAGCTCTTCCGGGAGGCCGCCGGTCTCGCGGCCGAAGACCAGCACGACGTCCTCCGGCAGTTCCGCATGCCAGTACATCCGCTTTCCTTTCGTGCTGAAGAAAAACGGCTCGCCGAGGTTCGGCAGCTCGCGCTCGAGGTCCTCCCACGAGCGCCATACCCGCACGTCGACGTGCTCCCAGTAATCGAGTCCGGCGCGGCGCACCTCCCGCTCGTCGAGCGAGAAGCCGAGCGGCTCGACGAGATGCAGCACCGCACCGGCAGCAAGACACGACCGCCCGGCATTGCCGGTGTTCCAGTGAATTTCGGGATGAACGAGGACGACGTGAATCATTCGTGTTCGCTGCTCTACGTGCCTTTGAGCGCGGCGGCGATGTCGATGCGGCGCGCGAGTCGCGCGGGCGCGAGTCCGGCCAGCGCAGACGAGAGGAACGTCACCGCGAGCGATGCCGCGATCAGCGCGACCGGCGCATGAAAGTCGATGGTCCAGCCGAACGATTGTTTGTTGATCACGTAGATCAGGATCCACGACAGGACGTAGCCCATGACCAGTCCGGCGGCGGTGGAGGCGACGCCGAGGAGTGAGGATTCGAGGACGATCATGGTCGTGAGCTCGCGCGCGGAGAGGCCGCCGACGCGCAGCAGGGCGAGCTCGCGGGTGCGCTCGAGGATCAGCGCGGAGAGCGTGTTCACGATGCCGAGCACCGCGACCACGATCGCGACGCCGAGGAGCGCGTACGTGATCATGAACGTCTGATCGAAGATCCGCATGACCTCCGATTTGATCTCGCCGTTGGTGACTACGAACGCGTTGTGTTTCGGCGCGAATGAGCGCTCCAGCTCGCGCCGAGCATCCGCCATCTTCACGCCCGGCTTCAGGTAGACGACGATCGTGTTGCTCGTCTCGTCGCGAAACGTGCGCACGTACAGCTTGCGGTCCATCACCACGACGCCGCGGTCGTTCGAATAGTCGCGATAGATGCCGGTGATCGGGAAGGTGCCGTTCGGCAGGACGACGCGATCGCCGATCTCTTTGTCGAAGCGGATGGCGAAGCTTTCCGAGACGACCACGCCGTTCGTGCGAATCGCCTCGAGCAGCGCCTTGCGGGCGGAGCGTGGCGCGACCATCGGCAGGTCGCCGCGTGCGGCCGCGACGTCGAACTCGCCGCTGCCGACCGCGATGATCGTGTCGCCATACAGCACGTCGATGCCGCGCGCGCGATCGACTTCGCGGATGAACGGAAGTTTCTCCAACTCGTCCGCGACCTGCGGCGGAAAGACCGCGGAGCCGGCGTTGCTGAGGCCTTGCGACGGCCGCAGCCAGAGATCGGAGCTGACGGTCTGGTCGACCCAGATGCGCACGGTCTCGCGGAAGCTGCCGACCATCAGCGCGACCGCGACCATCATTCCGGTGGCGAGCGACAGCGCGGCACTGGCAACCGAGGTGCGTCGCAGCGATGCCGGAAGCGACGCGGCGGCGAGACGGCCGACGATGCCGAACGCACGCTCGAGCAGCGGCGAGAAGAGTTGCGCGGTGACGCGCACGACCAGCGGCGCGAGCAGCGAAAATCCTGAGACGACCAGCAGGACCGCGATGTATCCGGCCACCGCGATGCCTTCGATCGGCGGCAGTTGCGAAACGAGTGCGGCGGCGATGAAGAGGACGACGGAGAGCAGCGCGAGGAGATGCGGACGGGCGACGCGTTGCTGCAGGCCGGTCGCGATCATCGCGCTTGGCCGCACGCGCGCTGCTTCGAGCGACGGCTGCAACGCGGAGAGGAGCGAGAGGATGGTGCCGACCGCGAACCCGATCGCGATCACGCCCGGTGTGAGCTCGACCGCCTCCGGACGCGTGGCCACGTACAGCGTGTTGATGGTGCGGCCGACCGCGCGCAGGACGCCGCTCGCGAGGAGCGTCCCGAGCGCGATGCCGAGCGCCGATCCGGCGAGACCGAACACGAGTCCTTCCAGGAGAAATGCGCCGAAAATCTGCCGCGGCGCGGTGCCGACGGTCTTCAGCACGCCGACGTCTTTGCGGCGCCGCAGGATCGAGATGAGCACGGTGTTGTAGACGAGGAACATGCCGACGAGCAGCGCCACGCCGGCGAGCGCGAAGAGGTTCACGCGGAATGCGCGCAGCATTTTTTCGACGCGTTCGTTGCGGCGCGACGGGCGTTCGAGGCGCGCACCTTTCGGGACGGCGATGCGCTTCACGAGCTGTTCGTCCGGCAGGATCAGGTCAACGCGCGAGAGCTGTCCGGCCATGCCGAAGTTGCGCTGCGCGGTGGCGATGTCGCAGACGACGATGCTGCCGTTGAAGGCGGTGGCGGGGCCTTGCGCTTCGAGGAGGCCGCGCACGAACAAGGTCCTGCGATGGCCGCCGACGTTGAGCACGACCGCGCTGCCGACGCGGAGATTACGCTCGCGCGCGAACGGTGCCGGGAGGATCACGGCGTCGGGTGCGAACAGCGCGAGCGATGCGCCGAGGGTCTCGTTCTGCGCACCGGTCTCGATGCGCGCGTATTTGTAGTCGCGAAAGTGAAGGTCGCTGAAGAGATCGACGGCGAGGAGGCGAATCGGTGCGTCGCCGAGGACGCCGTCGACGTCGATGACGGGCGCGAAGCGAACGCCTTCGTTCCACAACGGCCGCAGGCCGTGGAGCACGCGTTCGTCGAGCATCCCGGCCTCACTGACGAGCTGGTAGTTTGCACGTCCCGCAATCGCATCGACCGATTCGGCGAACGCGCGCAACGCGCTCTGATTGGCGAGCTGAATCGCGACCACGACGGCCACGCCGACGGCGATGCCGAGGATGGTCAGAGCGGTGCGGGTTTTCTCGCGCCACAGCGGCCGCAGGACGAGCGCGCGGAGGATCACCGCGTGCTCCGCGTCATCGCCGCACCTGTCCGTCCTGCACGCGAATGGTGTAATCCCCGAACTCCGCCGCGACCTCGGAATGCGTTGCCATGACGATGGTCGGCCGCAACGATTGATGCACTTCGCGAATGAGCTCGAGGATCAGCGCGCCGTTCTTCGAATCGAGGTTGCCGGTCGGCTCGTCGGCGAGGATGAGCGGCGGGCGATGCACGATGGCGCGCCCGATCGCGACGCGCTGCATCTCGCCGCCGGAGAGCTCGTTCGGAAAGTGCGTGGCGCGGTGCGCGAGTCCGACGCGGCCGAGCACTTCACCGACGCGATCGCGGATCTCCTGCTTCGATCGCCGAGCCAGCGACAGCGGAAAGGCGACGTTCTCGAAGACGCTCAGCGTCGGAATGAGATTGAAGAACTGGAAGATGAAGCCGATCTGCGTGCGGCGCAGCGTCGTCAGTCGCGCTTCGTCGATGCGCGACGTTTCGACGTCACCGAGGAAGAGCTGACCGCGCGTCGGACGGTCGACGGCGCCGATCAGATTCAGCAGCGTCGACTTGCCGCTGCCCGACGCGCCCATGAGCACCGCGAAGTCGCCGGAGGCGATGTCGAGCGACACATCGTCGAGCACTTGCACGGGTGCGGATTCGGAGCTGGGACCGTATTCGTGGCCGACGTGTTGGAGGGAGATGTGCACTGACTCGCAATGATATTGTCGGCGGCTACAGGAGGAGCTCGAAATGGACGAAACCGCGAATACAACAGGTGCCACCGGCTCCGGCGCTGAAGAGGGAACGGGCGATGCTTCGAACCGCTTCGGACGTGCAAAGGAGTACGCGGGCGACAAGTACCGCGCGGCATCGGGGGCGGTGCGCGACGGCTACAACACGGTGAAGGAGCGCGTCGACGACGTCGATTTCGGCGCTGTTTCCGATCAGGTCCGGACGTACGTTCGCTCGAATCCCGGAAAGGCGCTGTTGATCTCGGTCGGAGTCGGCTTTGTGGTCGGACTCCTGCTGCGCCGTAGTGAAGAAGACGAGGACTAAGTCATGTCATCAGGTTTTCCGCCCGGGTTCGACCCGGCTGCACTCGGAGCGAAAGTGCTCGAAAACGGTCCAGGCGCGCTGCTCGATGAAGTGGAGAATCTTCTTCCTGAGGAGTGGCGTCAGCAGATCAGTGCGTTTCCGCTGACGGCGGTCGCGATCGGCCTCGGCCTCGGCGTGTGGCTCGGAATGACCAAGAGCGACGAGATCATCGAGGGCGGCAAGGCGATCGTCTCGGCGAACGTCGCGCAGATGGTCGAGAGTCTCAAAGGCTGACGAGCGCGGAAGCCGCCGGAAGGACGGATGCGAGCGCGGCGATCATTCGTCGTTCGTCCTTCAACCTTCTCGTTCATAATGAGCATCGATGCCGGCCCGCCCAGAGAGGCGCCTACCGCTCCTCGTTCCGGAGACACACCACCACCTCGAGTCGCTCGCCGCCGAGGTCCATCGCACCTACTTCTTCAAATATCCGCCGCTGCCGGTGCGCTGGGGGCAGCAGATCACGCGCAAAAAGCGGCGCAGCATCCGCCTCGGCTCGTACAACCACGCCACCGCCGAGGTGCGCATCCACCCGATCCTCAACTCGCCGTCGATTCCCGCGTTCTTCGTGCAGTCGGTGATCTACCACGAGTACCTGCACCACGTGCTCGGACCGCATCACAACCGGCGATTCCATCAGCACGAGCGCCACTACCGCTATCACCGCGAATCGCAGGAGTGGATCCGCCGCAATCTGTGGCTACTGCTCGGGCGACCGCGGCAGAAGCGGGTCGTGCCCGCAGCCGCGCCGCAGCCGGTGCAGGCGGCGTTGTTCTAGACCGGGCGCCGTTCAGCGCGAGCTGCCCAATCCGTTCCAGCTCCCCCGTCCGTCATCCTGAGCTTTAGCGAAGGATCTCAGCCGCGACGGCCGTCGCATTTTGAGATCCTTCGCTGCGCTCAGGATGACGGGTGAGGGCGACGAGACGCGACATCAGCGCGCCGCCTACAACCCCATCGGGAACGTCAGGTTGTAGACGTACCGGCCGCGCGCGACTGACAGCACGAATGACGAGCGCTCGGCGCTGCGAATGAGCTCTGTGTTCAGCTCGCGCGTCGACGAGACTTCGACGTTGTTCGCGCCGACGATGACGTCGCCGGCGGCGAGGCCGATCTGTTCTGCGCGCGAGTCGGGGATGACGCCGTCGATGATGACGGAGCGGCGCTCGTCGGCGACACGCAGGCCGGCCACTTCTTCGAGAATGCGCAGGCCGAGCGAGCCGGGTGGATCGACGACGCGCAGGTTGACGGTGCGTGTGTCGCCGCCGCGATCGACGGTCAGTTGCACGTTCGCACCGGCGGCGAGCGTGGCGGTCGAGGTGGAGAAGGCTTCGCGCGAATCGATCGGCCGTCCAGCGACGGAGGTGATGACGTCGCCGGTTTTGAGGCCGGCCGCTTCGGCGGGCGATTGCGAGAAGACGCGCACGACGACGGCACCACGTTGTGTTTTCAGGTCGAGGCGTTTTGCTTCTTCGGGTGTCAGCGTCGCGGTGACGGCGCCGACCCACGCGGAGTGCACTTCACCGAAGCGCAGCAGGTCTTCGATGACTTTTTTCGCGCGGTCGACCGGGATCGCGAATCCGATGCCCTGCGCCTGCGCGTAAATCGCCACGTTGATGCCGATGACGCGGCCTTCGATGTTGAGCAGCGGTCCGCCGCTGTTGCCGGGGTTGATCGAGGCGTCGGTCTGAATGAAGTCGGTGAAGGTGCGGGTCTGATCCTGCGACGGCACGCTGCGCCCGAGCGCCGAGACGACGCCGGTGGTGACGGTGCCGCTGAGACCGAACGGATTTCCGACCGCGACGACCGACTCGCCGATCATCAGATCGGACGAGGTGCCGATCGGCGCGGCGGCGAGGTTTTTCTCCTGCACCCGCAGCACCGCGAGATCGCTGTCGGGATCGACGCCGAGGAGCGTGGCGGGGAGTTGGCGCCCATCGTTGAGATTCACGACGATGCGCGACGCCCCTTCGACGACGTGGTTGTTGGTGACGATGATGCCGTCTTTCGACCAGACGAACCCGGAGCCGAGCGACTGCGACGCGTACGAGCGCTCGCGGCCTCCGAAGAAGCCGAATGGATCGCTGAACGGATCGGCGGACCGGCGCCTGATGGTGGCCTCGGTCTGAATGTGCACGACCGCGGGAAGCACGTCGTGCGCGACGACCACGATCGGCGTTCGCCGCGACGCGCTGACGGTCGCGGGAATCGTGGGGGCGGCGGTTCGCGGGGCCGGCTGCGATGCGACTTCAGGCTTGCCGCAGCCGATGCTGACGAGGAAAAACAGGAGCAAAGTACGGAACTTCATCGCATCGAATTCTACGTTCTGGCGGCGATCTGGTTCCCTGTACACTGCCGCGCAAACGGTCGTGCACCTCAAAATCATCTACAACCCCGCAGCGGGCCGCGGCCGCGCGCGGCGCCACGTGCGCGAGGTCGAGGAGTACCTTCGCTCGCGCGGTGCCCGCGTCGATTGCGAGCCGACCACCGGTCCGGACGATCTGGTGCGCATCGCGGCGGAGAGCTCGCGCGCCGGCTACGACCGGGTGGTGGTCTGCGGCGGCGACGGCACGCTGAATCTGGCCATGCGCGAGTTCGATCTGGAGCGCGGCACGCTGGCGGTGATTCCGACCGGCTCCGGTGATGATTTCGCGCGGGTGATGGGCATTCCGCGCAAGATCCGCGCGGCCTGCGACGTGGTGCTCGACGGCGCGATTCGCAAGGTGGATGTCGCACTCGCGAACAACATCCGCTACCTCGGCGTGGCGGGACTCGGCTTCGACTCAGAGGTCGCCGACTACGCGAACCGCAACGTCAAGTTCCTGCGCGGCTCGGCCGTTTATCTGTACGCGATCCTGCGCGTGCTGCCGCGCTTCACGCCGCGCGCGGTACAGATCCGCACGGAGCACGGCACACGCGACGAGCAGATCATGTTTGCCGCGATCGGCAACACGCGGCAGTACGGCGGAGGCATCCGCATCACGCCGTCAGCGATCGTCGATGACGGCCTGCTCGACCTCTGCATCGTCCATCGCACCTCGCGCCGCGAGCTGCTCAAGACATTGCCGAAGGCCTACACCGGCGCGCATGTGAAGAGCCCGTTCGTGGAGACGGCGCGCGGCCGCGAGTTCAGTTTCTCGAGCGAACACCCGATGGCCGTTTACGCGGACGGCGAGCCGTTGACGCGCACGCCGGTGTCGTTCGGATTGGCAAACGGGCAGTTGAAGGTGGTGGTGTAGTTTGGAGTGCGGCGACGCGAGTCGCCGCTTTGACTCGCGCGAGCCGCAGCTCGCGCAGCGGCAGTGAAAGCGGCGACTGGCGTCGCCGCACTCCAAATTAGTCGACGAGGACGATGCCGCCGGTCTCGACGCGCGTTGCCGGTGCGGCGGGTCCGCCGATGGAGCGCGAGAGGAAGAGGTCGGTGTCGGTCTTCCCATCGGGCGTGAAGCCGATCACGAGATAGCGGTTCGCCGGCTGGAGGTATTTGTATGGATTGCCCCACGGATCCTTGAGCATCGACGTGTCGAGGTAGTGCGGCGTGAGTTGCTCGAGGCTGTTCGGCAGGCGGCCGTGCACGTCGTTGTATTTTTCGAGCGCCTGGCCGATGGTCTCGAGGCGCTGCAGCGAAATGGCTTTGCGCGTTGCGGTGACGGCGGAGATGCCGCCGGTCAGCGGCCGGAATCGATTGAGCGGGTTCTTCACCGAGGTGACGAGCGAGGCCAGCGCGATCGCGACGAGCAGCAGCACGAGCGGCAGCGGCACCGGCGTCTCGGCCACTTCGGTCTCGTCGACCGGCGTCGATTGCTGCAGCACCTGTTCGGCGCTCGGGCCGCGCACTTCTTCGATGAGATCGCGCGTGACGAGCTCATAAAGCGCCTTGTTTGTGTCGAACTCCGGGAGGCGCGCCACCTCGACGATGTCGTTGACGGTCATGGTGCCGTCGACGAGGTCGTAGATCGATTTCTCTTCCTGTGAGATGCGGATCGTGTCTGTGAGGCCGCCTTTTTTCTTCTTGGCGGGGCGGCCGTCGAAGTCGATCTCGTCCGCTTCGTCCGCGCCGACGACCACGATCTCCTGGTCCGTCAGCTTCTTGCGGAAGACCATGTCGTAGGAGCGGATCCGCTTCTCGATGATCGGCCACTCGTCGATCATCCGCGCGCCTTCCATCAGGATCGACTCGGCGCTGATCGGCGTGACGTTGTCGCGGTCGTATTCGATCGTCGTCTCTTGCGAGAAGTGGTAATCGCCGTCTTTCCAGCGGAAGAGGCGATAGACGATCTGCATGATCTGCAGCTGAATCGCTTCTTTCAGCGATTCGGCCGAGATGATGCCGTAGTGCGTGAGCACGTATCCGAGGCGCTGGAGCGTCTCTTTCTGAATCTCGAGCGCGCGGTTGAGCTGGTCCTGCGTCAGGTAACCGGTGCGGATGAGCACCGAGCCGAGACGGTTCTCGAGGCGGCGATTGAGCGAGTCGGCGCCGACCACTTTGCCGTCGAGGAACGTCACCGTGACGGTGTCGTCTTTGCTGCGCAGCGTCAGCACGCCGGTCTTTCGCTGCAGGCCGATCAACTGAAAGATGTCGGCCAGACTGAAGTCGCGGAGTGTCCCTTCGAGAGCCATGACTAGGCCGCCGACCTCCGGCGGTAGACGGGCAGCGCGAGCGTGAGCCAGATGATGACGGCGACGGCGATCGCGAAGACGCGCACGAGCATCTGCGCGACGTCCGCGGCCGGTCCGAGTGCCGGCGCGAGCCGGCCGACGGTGACGGCGATGGCGACGAAGAGCGCGAAGAGGAACGCGCCGATGATGCCGGTGATGGTGCGCCCTTCCAGCATCTGCGCGGCGCCGGGGACGAACGTGGCGAAGATGCGATTGCGGCGCACCATGCCGCTCTGATGGTCGGAGACTTCTTCGAGCTTCTTCCGCTTGGTGTCGAGCGAGACGCCGTCGCGCTTGAGATAGATGTGGATGCACTGCGTGCAGTACGTCGAGCTCTCGCGCGCTGATTTGCAGCGGTTGCAGAACGTGCGGCCGCATTTGATGCAGGCGTTCGCAACGCCGGTGCTGCGGCGCCGGCCCAGCAGCGCGAGGCCGAGCAGCAGCGATGCGATCGCGCCGATGGTGACCGGATTGACGGCGCTGCGCAGCGGATCGAAGACCGAGTAGTTGCCGAACTGCGCGCGCGCCTGCGGCACCTTCGACACTTCTTTGTTCACGGTCCACGCCTCGCCGATCGGCGGGTTGTACATGACGATCTTCTGCGGCGGCGGGTTGCGGGTCACGCGCTCGGTGAAGGAGCGGTCGGCTTCACGCGCGCGCTCGAGCATCACCTTCTGCTGGTCGAACTTGTACGTTTCGCCGCTCGCGACCGAGGCGTTGTAGTACGCGATGGCGAGCTTCGGATCGGCCTTTTGTGCGCGCTCGTATTCGGTGAGCGACGCCTGAAATTCATTGTTGAGGAAGAGGAGATTGCCGAGGTTCACGTGCGCGCCGGCGTACGTGGGGCGCAGCTCGATGGCGCGGCGGTAATGCTGCTGCGCCTGCTCGTCGTTGCCTTCGAACGACTGCATGTTCCCGGCGAGGAGCTGCAGGGTCGGATGATCGGGAACGACGCTGATGAGCTCCTGCAGGCGACGCAGCGCCTCCGGCTGGTAGCTCTGGTTCTGGCTCGACAGCGCGGCCATCACGACCGGGCTCGCGACGCCGGCGATGCGATTCGCGCTCGCATCGACGAGCAGCGGCAGCAGTGCGGTGAGGATGAGCAGCACGGCGGTGGCGATGCGCTCGCGCAGGTCGGCGTACGGAAAGAAGATCGCGGCCCAGTAGAAGAGGAGCCAGACCGGACCGAGCCAGAGGAAGAGCGGCAGGAAGAGCAGCGCGAACGCGAGCACGGAGACCGAGCCGCCGGTGAAGCGGCCGCTGAGGAACTCGCGGAAATCGTGGGCGAGCGAGCGGCCGTAGCGGATGAACAGCGAGAGGCCTAGCAGGATCGCGGCGACGGAGAGTGCGATCGCGGCGACGATGGTGAGATCGGCGCGGGTCAGGAGGTTGGTCCGGTAATCGCCGAATGCGCGGCCGAAACCCTGCAGCGCCGCGGGGATCGCTTTGCCCCACCCTGCGGTGCGCGCGAGGCGATCCGCTTCGCTGAACGCAACGGCCGGAGCGCTGCCGTCGAGTTGCGCGGCCGTCTGCGCGGCCCACTTCTGCACATCGGGCGCGTCGCGCTGTTCGCTCGCGAGGCCCGCTGCCGCAGCGGCGTATTGCGGGAAGGTCTGGATTCCGTGGGTTCGTCCGGTGGTGAGGAGCGTCTGCGTGCGCCGCGACGCTTCTTCGGTGTCGCCTTCGCGCGCCGCGGCCACCGCCTGCGGCCAGATGTCGCGCGGCGCGACCTGCTGCGCGCGCACTTCGACCGTCACCGCGATGGCGGCGAAGGCGAGTGCGACGGCTGCGAGGCGGCGTCTCATCA
The DNA here is from genome assembly GCA_036388835.1 of Thermoanaerobaculia bacterium. Lineage (GTDB taxonomy): Bacteria > Acidobacteriota > Thermoanaerobaculia > Gp7-AA8 > Gp7-AA8 > QHVT01. The sequence continues at coordinate 26,448 of DASVRB010000570.1, forward strand.
GATCGTTTTGGTGCGCTGGACGAAGGCGAGTTTCAGCTCGCCGAGATGCGTTTCGAGAAACTCCTCTTCATCGGGCTCGAGGTTGTTGCGGGTCTTGTCGCGCAGCAGGGTCAGGATCTCGATCATCTGGCGCGCGGCGGCGGTATCGATCTTCGACTGCGGTTGATACGGATTCCGCAGCATTCCGAGGGACATGTAGCCTTGCGCGATCAGAGGCTCGATGAAGTTTGTGAACGGGGTGCCGGGATTCGTCGCTTTGTCCTGAATCGTGCGGCGGCGGTCTTCGCCGCCGGGGCGCTGTTCCGGCGCGTCCTGCTGCCGGCGCTCGGCGGCCGGTTCGGTGGCCGGCGCCGCTTCGGTCTTCGGGGCCTCCATTTCGGCAGGCCGGATTTCATTCTGAAATTCTTCGCGAATCTCGCCGTCGGCGGTGAAGATCCGTTTGTCCGTGACCTTCAACTCTCTCGGCGACTGCTTGTCGTTCGGCAAGACCGCCTCCCGCTCCTCTTGCTTCCGATGTCGTGTGGAATCAAGAGTTTGGCATCTTAACACGCTACCCTGGCGCGAAGCGGGGCGCAGAGGCTGCTTCGCCGCGTCTGCGCACGATACCAAAACGGCGGAGTGATTGAGCGACGGCGTGGCGCCGGCGTCTATTGGCGAAGGACGCGGATGAGTGCGCGATGGACGTGCGGGTCGGCGGCGATTCCCTGGTGGCCGTCGCAGAAGAGCGTGGCCGGTCCGGCGCTCGACACCGGCACCGTGCCGTCGCCCGGCTCGAACAGCAGCGCCGCGAGGTGGCGCTCGTGCTCGCGGAGATCGCTCCAGTAGAACGCGTACGTGCCGTCGCGCCGCTGCAGAATTCGTTTTGCGGTCGGCACGCAGTCGCCGGCGAGGACGGTCAGTTTCGCGCGCTGCGGTTTCGTCTTCAGCATCGCGCGCAGCTCGCGTGCGCTGGCGAGTTGGGCGTCGACTTCCACCGGCCAGTGCGACGGCTCCCACAGATCGCGATCGATCGGCTTCCCTTCTTCATCAATGAATACGCGCCCATCCTCGGGGAGGAGCTCGAAGATGGACGGCCAGGTCGCAACGGTGGCGTCGTCGAACGTGCGGCGGATGAAGCGTTCCGGACGGACGAAGATGCGGAAGGCGTCGACGACACCGTTCCGCGGTGGCGCGACGAGGATCATGTTCTCGACGTGTTCGCCCGACGATGCGAGCGCGACCAGCGCGCCGGCGGAGTGCGTGACCAGGTCGACCTTTCCGGTGCCGCGGATGGTGTCGATGAACGAGTCGAGTCGCGCGGCGTTCTCGCGCGCGGAGCGGCGCCAGTCATAAGGAAAGGAGTGAATGTCCACCCCTTCCGTGTAGCCGCCGAATTTTCGGAGGCCGATGGAGAGCTGCCAGCCGGTGTTGATCGGACCGCGCGAGCCGACCCAGCCGCCCGGCACGAGACGATCCGCGGGATCGAGGTCGACGTCGTCCGGATGATCGGTGCGCCACACCGAGCGCGGCGTGCCCCAGACGTATCGTTTGGTGACCGGATCGACGAGCTGCGTGACGCCGAAACCGGCGATCACGATGACCGGCCGCAACGGCTTGCCGAGGGTCGCGGCGTTCGCGCGGAGGTAGCCGCGGCGGGTGCGGTCCGTGGTGTTACAGTGCGCCAGCGCCACGAGCGCGGCCGCGCAGAAGATGAAGATTCTCCAGGTCCTCGAATTCAATCTGTTCAACACCGGCTCCGTGCACCAGATGTTCCAGGCCGCCACCGGCCTGCGCGAGCGCGGACACGAGGTCGTGATCGCCACGCGGCCCGACCCGCTCATGGCGGCGAAGGCGGCCGAGCACGGCGTCAGGCATTATGGATTTCCGTTCCGCAATCACTTCGACATCGCCACCGTGGCCGGCCTCCGGCGCATGCTGCGCGAGGAAAAGCCGGACGTCATTCACGCGCACAAAGGCATTGCCCACGGTCTGCTGCGACTGGCGACGTGGGGGCTGCCGGTCGGCGCGTTCGTCGTCAATCGCGGCGTGTCGTTCCCGCTCGATCGCTGGAATCGCAGCAAGTACCGCACGCCGCGCGTCGACAAGGTCGTGACGGTCTGTCAGCAGATCAAGGATGTCATCGTCGAGAGCGGCAAGCTTCCCGACGAAAAGGTGCAGGTGGTTTACGCCGGCACCGACGTCACGCATTTCGATCCGTCGAAGTGGGATGCGCGCGCCTTCCGCCGCGAGAAGAACATCGACGATGACGCGTTCGTCGTGGCGCAGGTCGGCGTGCGCGACTGGAAGGGCTGGAAAGAGCTGACCGACTCGGTGCTCGACGTCGTGGCGAAGCATCCGCGCGTGCAACTGCTGCTGATTGGTTGCCGCAATCCGGCCGAAAAAGCGGAGCTGGAAAGCTACGCAAAATCCCTCGGCATCGGCGCGCACGTGACCGGCATCGAGTACCGCACCGACATGCCGAACGTGTTCGCGTCATGCGATGTGGTGGTCGATGCGTCGTGGGCCGGCACCGGCATCACCGGCACGATCCGCGAGGCGATGGCGATGCAGAAACCGGTCATCGCCACGAACGCGGGCGGCAACGGCGAGCTGGTGTCGTCGCCCGAAGTGGGCTGGCTCATTCCGATGAAAGACCGCGCCGCGCTGACGAACGCGCTGTTCGAGATCATCGAGAACCCCGCCCGCGCCGCCGCCGTCGGCCGCGCCGCGCGCGAGCATGTGGTGCGCGGGTTTTCGAAGGAGTTGCGGATCTCGCGGCTCGAGGAGTTGTATCGGGAGATTCTGCGGGGGAAGGGGCTTTGAAACTGCCCCCTCCGGTCATCCTGAGCGTCAGCGAAGGATCTAAAAATGCGGCGGCCGTCGCGGCTGAGATCCTTCGCTGACGCTCAGGATGACGGGGGAGAGTGTTTGTCCCGTACGCCCACCAACTGTCATCCCGAGCGTCGCGAGGGACCTGGGTGGTGGGTCGCGAAAGGCATGTGCGTCGCGCCCCTCCCGCCCAGGTCCCTCGCTACGCTCGGGATGACAATTGGTGGGTTCCTCGTCCCACACCTCAACCGTTCAGCGCCCGCACATGCTCGTCCACACTCGCCGCCAATCCTTCCAGGTCATAACCGCCTTCAAGCAGTGAGAAGACGCGGCCGTCGCAGTGGCGCTCGGCGCATTCGACGATGCGGGAGGTGAGCTCGCCGTAGGCCTGTTCGGTGACGGTCATGCCGCCGAGGGGGTCGCGGCGATGAGCGTCGAAGCCGGAGGAGAGGAGGATCGCGTGCGGCTTGTAGTCGTCGATGGCGCGCACGATCACATCTTCCGTCGCGCGGAGGAACGCGCTGTCGCCTTCGCCGCGTGCGACCGGGATGTTCATCGTGAAGCCGCGTCCCGCGCCGGCGCCGATCTCGTGCGCGGCGCCGGTGCCGGGATAGAACGGGAAGCGGTGGATCGACGCGTAGTAAACGTCGTCGCGTTCTTCGAAGAGATGTTGCGTGCCGTTGCCGTGATGCACGTCGAAGTCGAAGATGAAGACACGGTCGATGCCCGGCTGTTCGCGCAGCCACTCGGCGACGCATGCGATGGTGTTGAAGAAGCAGAAGCCCATCGCCGCGATGCGCTCCGCGTGATGTCCGGGCGGACGTGCGATGACGAACGCGCGCCGCGAGCCGCCGCCGCGCCAGATGTCGTCGGCTGCAGCGAGCGACGTCGCCACCGACGCGCGCGCGGCCGCGAAGGTCGCGGACGAGATCGGATTGTCGAGCGAATGGAAGTAGCGATTGCCGGCGCGCACGGCGAGCTCGAAGTCGCGCGCGTAATCGGCGGAGTGCACTTTCGCGATGATGCGATTCGTCTCCGCGTGCGCCGCGACATCGCGAATGAGCTGCGCTTCGAGACCGGCGCGCTGCACCCCTTCCGCGGCCGCGTCGAGACGTGCCGCACGCTCTGGATGATTGATTCCGGTGTCGTGTCCGTACGACTGGGCGTTCGTGTAGATCTTCAACATCGATGTGAGACTATGGGCGTCGTTTGAAGCGAATTTTACAGATCGCGTTGATCGTCGCCCTGACGGTCTTTTTCCTCTGGCTCTTTCTGAAAAACGCGAACTTGCGCGAGGTGGGCCAGATTCTCCGGGAGACCGACCTTCGTTGGATTTTTGTCGGATTTGCGGTCAACTTTCTGGCGCTGGTGCTGCGAACCGTACGGTGGCAAACACTTCTCGACCCTGATTCGCCGCCTCCGTTCTATGCGACGTTCTTCGCGAACACGGTCGGCTACATGCTGTCGAACATTCTCCCGATCCGTGCGGCCGACGTCGCGCGTCCGGTGCTCCTCGCACGACGGACGTCTCACCGCGTCTCCGGCGCCCTCGGCACCGTATTGACTGAGCGCATCCTCGACCTCACCAGCATCCTCAGTCTCTTCGTCTATTTCGCGTTCCGTCGCTGGAACGAGTTCTCGCACAACAGCGACATCGTGGCGTGGCTGTACATCGTCCGCATCGGTGCGATCGCGTCGGTGGCGATTCTGGTTGCGCTCGCGGTGCTGATCGTCGGGCTGACGTTCTTCCGCCCGAAGATCCGCCGCCTGCACGAATGGCTCGGCAAGATCCTGCCGCAGCGTTTTCGCAGCTCGTGGATGAACTTCTTCGACACGTTCACTGAGACGCTCGAGATCGCGAAACACAAAGCGGTGTTCGCGAAGGTCGTGCTCTGCACGATCGGCGTGTGGGCGTGTCTCACGTCGCAGTTCTGGTTCGCCACCAAGTCGCTCGATCGTCAGCTTCCGTACGATGCGAGCTTCTTCGTCACCGGCGTGACCACCGTCGGTGTGGCCATTCCGACACCCGGCGCGATCGGCGGCTTCCATAAAGCGTGTCAGCTCGTGCTCACGCGCTTCTATCAGTTCGATGTGGAGTCGAGCGTGGCGGTCGCGGTGCTCTTTCATTTGATCGGAACTCTGCCGGTGCTGGTGCTCGGACTGGGGCTCGCGGCGAGGGAAGGTCTCCGTTGGAAAGACGTCACCCGGGCGGACAGCGAGGGCTGAGCGGCTCGTGATATACGGGCGCGGTCATGCGCTGCCCGTTCTGCGGAAATCCCGAGGACCGCGTCGTTGATTCGCGGGAAAGCCGCGAGGGGGACGTCATCCGGCGCAGGCGCGAATGTGCGAGATGCGAGCGGCGCTTCACCAGCTACGAGAAGATCGAGCTTCCCACGTTTCAGGTGGTGAAACGCGATCAGCGCCGCGAGCCGTACGACCGCAATAAATTGATGCGCGGACTGCAGATCGCGTGTCGCAAACGCCCCGTTCCGCAGGCTGAGCTCGAGCGCATCGCCGACTCGATCGAATCAGCGATGGCTGACGCAGCGGAGCGGGAAATCTCGGCGCAGCAGCTCGGCACGATGGTGATGGATCGGTTGCGCGATCTCGACCCTGTCGCGTACGTGCGTTTCGCCTCCGTCTACCGTCGATTCGAGGACGTCGATGCCTTCGTGAAAGAGTTGCACCGCCTGAAATAGTGCGTTGTTGACAGGTACAGCCATTGCAGCTTGGCGAACTGGTTCTCCCCGAAGAGGTCAAAAGACATGACTGACGCGAACGAAACCGCGAAAGAAGAAGCCATCAAGATTCCCGACGTCCTGCCGGTGCTGCCGCTCAAGGACCTCGTGATTTTCCCGTTCATCATCGTCCCGCTGTCGGTCTCACGTGAGAAGTCGATCAATGCGGTCGACCAGGCGCTCGCCGAAAACCGCGTGATCATGCTGACGGCGCAGAAGGACTTTCAGAACGAAGATCCCGGCGAAGAAGACCTGTATCGCACCGGCACGGTCGCGATCATCATGCGGATGCTCAAGCTGCCCGACGGCCGCATCCGAATCCTGGTGCAGGGACTCTCGCGCGCACGCATCGATTACTTCATTCAGACCGCGCCGTTCTTCAAAGCGAAGATCACGCGCATCGAAGAGCCGGTGACCAAAGACCGCGGCCTGGAAGTGGAAGCGCTGATCCGCGCGGTGAAGCAGAACCTCGACCGCGCCGTGTCGCTCGGGAAGAACATCTCGCCCGAGGTCATGGTCATTGCGGCCAATCTCGACGATCCGGCGCGCCTCACCGATCTCGCCGCGTCGAACCTCGACCTCAAGCTCGAAGAAGCGCAGGGCATCCTCGAAACGATCGATCCGGTGGAGCGCCTCAAGAAGGTCAACGAGATGCTCACCCGCGAGATCAACCTGC
>DASVRB010000571.1:0-8937 GCA_036388835.1 Thermoanaerobaculia bacterium
GCCGGTGCGAATGTCGCCCGCGCCGCGGTCGCCGGAGAACGTTCCGGTGAGCCGGCCCGACTCCGCGCGCAGCGTGAAGGTGAACGAGACGTTGCCCTGCGGCGCGCGCACGGTGAGATTCCAGGTGCCGTCGATCGCCGAGGCGGGGTTGGTCGCGGTCGTCGCTGCAGCGCCGGGCGTCGTGGCGTCGGCCTTCTTCTCTTCGACCGGCAGGCGCACTTCGCGGCCGTCGACGAAGACGCGCGTCACCTTCGACTCCTTGTCGAAGAACGGCTTGTCGGTGATGACGACGTTCGCGATCTTGCCGCGCTCGAGCGAGCCGAGTTGCCGGTCGACTCCGAAGATGCGCGCCGGCGTCAGCGTGGCGGCGCGCAGCGCGTCGTCAGCAGAGAGTCCGTTCTCGATCGCTTTGCGAATGCCCGGAACAAAGTCGGCGCTGCGGCCGGCGCCGCTGACCAGCGCGAACATCGCGCCGTTTTTCGCCAGCGCCGCGGGGGTGGTCGGTGCGAGCTGACGTTCGCGGATCACGCGCAGCGGTTGATCCTCGCGGTCTTCCTTGTCTGCAGGAGCGACCGGCCACTTCACCGAGACGAGCACCGGCACGTCGTCGAGCGCCGGCGCGAGCTCGTACGCCTGCCGCGCGCCGGAGAGGATGATGCGGAGGTTGAACTCGCGCGCGAGTGCCTGCGCGCGGCGCATCATCGGCTCGGAGTCGGCGATGAAGACGACCGGCAGCTCGCGGCGCAGCACGGGACGCAAGGCCTCGAGCTGCGGATTCTCCTGCGGGCGCTGCAGGCCGGCCGGCGAGCGCTCGTAGACCTCGCGCGCGGTGACGTGCTGCTGCGCGTCGAGGAGGGTTTGCCGCAGGTGCGCAATGACGCCCATCAGGCTGTCCGGAAATGTCCAGGTGGGGCGCGGATTGAAGCCGATCTGCAGCGCGGCCGGGCTCTTGATGACGCGCGCCTCGATCGGACCGCCGCCGAGGTTCAGGACCACCGACTGACCGTTGAAAATGCCGTGCGTCGGTGCCGTGACGATGGTCGTGACGCCGGTGGCACGCCGCGCATCCACTTCGTCGTCCGACAACTGCACGCTGCGCATTGCGATCGTGTCGGGAGCGGGCTCCGACGCCGCGTCGGCCTTCTTCGGCGACGTGAAGCCCATCGAAGTCTGCGCGTCGATCAGGCCGGGATAAACGTGCGCGCCGTTCGCCTCGATGACAGTCGCGTCGGCGGGGATGCTCGCCTTTGCGCCGACCGCTTCGATCAGGCCGCCGCGGATGACCACGACGCCGTTCGGGATGGCCGGTCCGGAGACGGGATGGACCGTGCCGCCGGTGATCGCGTAAACGCCCGGCGCGTCAGCGAAGAGCGCCGGTGCGGCAAGGAAAAGCAGTACGGCGGTGATGCGCCTCGACCTCATGCTCACCTCCAAAAGGCCGCGATGATAGGTCAGGCGACATTGCCTGTCTCACACAAATTGGCTACTCTCCACGGACTCGGGGTTCCAATGGTCCTCTTCAACTACGCCACAAAAGAGATCACGGCGAAGATCGTTTATTACGGTCCCGGCCTCTGCGGGAAAACGACGAACCTGCAGTTCGTCTACGACTCGCTGCCGTCGAACAACAAGAGCAAGATGCTCTCGCTGGCGACGAAGACGGACCGCACGCTCTTCTTCGACTTTCTGCCGCTTGATCTCGGAAAAATCCGCGGCATGCGCACCAAGCTCCAGCTCTACACGGTGCCGGGGCAGGTCTACTACAACTCCACGCGCCAGCTCGTGCTCAAAGGGGCGGACGGCGTGGTGTTCGTGGCCGACAGTCAGGACTTTGCGGTCGACGCGAATCTCGAGTCGCTGCAGAACCTCGAGGACAACCTCAAGCGCCAGGGCGTGCGCATGCGCGAGATGCCGCTGGTGATGCAGTACAACAAGCGCGACCTCCCGAACGCGCTGTCGATGGCGGACCTCGAGAAAGAAGTGAACAAGCACGGCGTCCCGTCGTTCGAATCGGTCGCCACGACCGGCCTCGGCGTCGAGGAAACGCTCAAAGGCATCACCCAGCTCGTGCTCACGCACCTCGTCAAGAAGTACGGGCTCGAAGGGGCCGAGCCGCTGGAGAAAGAGATCCAGATCCTCAACGTCCGCACGCAGCCGTCGGAGACACCGGCCGACTCGCTGTGGGACGACGATGATGAACCGTTCGGCGACGCTCCGGCCGCGGCTGCAGCTCCGGCGGCGGCACCGGCCGCGGCGCGCGCGATGACCGCGACCGCAACGGCCACTCCGACGATGGCCCCCGCGGGCGAGTCGGAGTTCGATCTCGACGACGCCTCGGACGAGACGATTCCGCTCGTCGCAACGGAGCTGCTGCCGCCGCCGCAGATGTCGCCGTTCTCCAATCCGTTCGACGACGTCACCGACTACTTCAGCGCACCCGTCGCCGACACGTCGATGCCGATCGAAGTGCCGACCGCCTCGATCGAGATCCCGCTCCCTGCGGGCATTCTCGACTCGCTGCCGATCCTCGGCGAGCAGGCGCCGGCGAAAACCATCGCGGCACCGCCGAGCCCCGAACGGCGCAGCAGCGACGGGCTCGTACGCGAAGTGAGCATCCCGCTGAACCTGTCGATGGACGAGCTGCGCCAGCATCGCCGCCTGCGTCTGAAGATCACGCTCGACGTGAATCTTCTCCCCTAGTCCCTTGTTGCGCGTCACCACGGAGGAGTGGTCGAGTGGTTTAAGGCAGCGGTCTTGAAAACCGCCGTACCGGGAACGGTACCGTGGGTTCGAATCCCACCTCCTCCGCCAAGTTGCACGCCCGCCGACGTCAATTCGCAGCCCGGGAATTGATCGGCAGCGACCGAACCTTTAAGATGCGCGTTCCTCAGCTGGAGAGATGGGTGAGTGGCTGAAACCAGCGGTTTGCTAAACCGCCGTAGGGGGTAAACCTCTACCGAGGGTTCGAATCCCTCTCTCTCCGCCATCGCGCTCCCCGCGCGAATGAATTTTGAGGACGCGATCCCCTGAACAACCTGGCGTCGGCGCGACCGTTTGAAACGCGGTGGCGCGATCCGTTTTGGAGTGCGGTGGCGCAAGCCACCGCTTTCGTCAGGAGGCGCAAGCCTCCGCCCCTCGCAGCAAAAGCGACGACTGGCGTCGCCGCACTCCAAAGCGGTGGCTCGCGCCACCGCACTCCTACACCTCGATCTTCTCGAGTGGCTCGCGCGCGGGGCCGTTCAGCACGCTGCCGTCGGGTTTGAAGCGGGAGCCGTGGCAGGGGCAGTCCCAGGTTTTCTCGGCCATGTTGAAGGCGACGTCGCACTTCATGTGCGTGCAGATCGGCGAGACGCAGTAGAGCGTCCCTGCCTCGTCGCGATACGCCGCGACCTTCTTGCCGTCGAGCTTCAGGATCTTCCCCTCGCCGGCGTGCACTTCATCGGTGTCTTTGCCTTCGACGTCGGCGGACGTCAGTCGATCCGACGCCAGATGCGCCGGGAAATGGAGGTTCTCGGTGATGAACTCGCGCGTGGTGACGTGCGGCCGCTGCCGGTGGACGTCGAACACAGCGGCCCACGGATTCTCGATGCCGCTGATGAGGTCCGCGATGATCATGGCGCCGACCGTGCCGAGGGTCATGCCCTGGCCGGAGTAGCCGGTCGAGACGTACACGTGACCGGTGCCGCCGATCAGCGGCAGCCCGGCGGCCGGCTCGATGATCTGACCTGACCACCGATGCGTGAGCGGCAGTGATCCGAAATACTCGCGCACGTAGGCATTGAGGCTCTCGTACGACTCCTCGGTGTCTTCCTGCTCGCCGGTGCGATGGTCCATGCCGCCGACAATGATGAACGTGCCGTCGTCCGTCTCCTGCCAGCGCGTGTAGTGATACGGATCGGCGGTGTCCCAGAACAGCCCTTCCGGATGTTCTCCCTCGACGCGATACGCCATCGCGTACGTGCGATACGCATGCGCTTTGATGTGCACCTGCGTGAAGCCGGAGATCGGCGTGTTCGTGGCCTGGAAAATCGAGCCGCAGGTCACCCGCGCGCCGTCCTGCGTCTCGACGACACACGGCTCGCCGTCGTGCGCGCCGGTGACCTGGGTCCGCTCGAAGATGCGCACCCCCTCGGCGACGCATTGCGTGGCCAGTCCGGCCAGGTACTCCTTCGGATGAAACTGCGCCTGATTCGGCCACAGCAGCGCGCCGCGCGTGGCGAACGGCAGCGGCACCTCTTCCACCCACTGCACGTCGAGGCCGGCCTCGCGCGCGGCAGCCCCTTCGTTCTTCAGCTCCGACACATACTTCCGTTTTTCTGTGTAGGAGTATCCCGGTACGCGCTTGAAGTGGCAGTCGATGTTGTAGCGCTCCACGAACTCGGCGATCTTTTCGACGGCCGCGCGCTGCGCGTCGGCGACCAGACGCGCTTCGTCGACCGAATACTTGCGGCGGATGTAGTTGTAGCCGGCGTCGATCGAGGTGGTGATGTGGGCGGTGGTGTTGCCGGTCTCGCCGCCGGCGATGGTCTCGCGCTCGAGCACGATCACGCTCTTGCCGCGCTGCGCGAGGAGAAGCGCGGCGGTGAGGCCGGTGATGCCGGCGCCGATGATCGTGACGTCCGCCTGAAGCTCGCCGCGGAGCGGATCGAAGCGCGGCGTGGCGCTGGTGGCATGCCAGAGAGAAGTCGTTTGCTGATCCATTGGCAACGTGCAAGGCAAGAAATATGCGCGTAAACACAGGGATTTTTGCCAATCCTGCGAATGATGACGGGCACGCTTCGTGCTCCGGCTAGAGCACGCCAACAAGGCAGGAGCAGGGCAACCGAGCAACGATTTCTGAACCCCGAAGGAGACACTTCATGGCAACCAGTAAGCGCGGTTTTGCGTCGATGGATTCGGCGAAGCAGCGTGAGATTGCGAGTAAAGGCGGACGCGCGGCGCACGCCAAAGGTACAGCGCACGAGTTCACCTCCGACGAGGCCCGCGTGGCCGGCCGCAAAGGCGGCGAAGCAGTGAGCCGCGATCGCGCGCACATGGCAGCGATCGGACGCGAAGGTGGCCACAGCCGCGGAGCGCGCGCACGCGCCGCCGCGACCTCGACGACCAGCGGCGGCACCGACGTGGCGCAGGGCACCGGCTCGCAGCCGTTCGTCCGCCAGGCCAACGAGGAGCGCAGCGGAAACGAGACCACTCGCAGCAGCTTCGCCTCGCAGGACCGCTCCGGCGCGCAGCGCAGCGAGCGCTCCGAAAACAACAACTCCACCGATCGCGAAAACGGCGACCGCGGCTACTGATTCTTTCGGCAGCCGTCGAGAGAGAGGACAGGCGTTCGCGCCTGTCCTTCTTTTTTTCTACAGCTCTTCCATCCGGTCGGCCAGCTCGCTTCCGAGCCAGCCGGTGATCACGGTCAGCAGCACGCCGCATCCCGAGAGCACGATCTCCAGCGCCTCGGGATGTTCCGGTGCATCGCGCCGCAGCAGCCAGCTCGCCGCGAACAGCAGCGCCACGATGAGGTTCGTCACGCCGTGCAGCGCGCCGATGCGCCGCGCCCGCGAGCCGCGCGGAATCGCGCTGTAGTCGATCATCCCGAACAGCGCCGCCACCGCGCCGCCGAGGACGCCCGCGAAAATCATCCACGAGGCGACGATCCCGAGCTGCGCCCCTCCCGTCACCGCGTACGCGAGGTCGAAAAAGAACGACGTCGCCAGCAGTCCGAGCGGAAAGACGATCAGGATCTGATGGACCGGGATGCCGGCGATTCGTGCGCGTGCCTGCATGCGATTGCGCCGCGCAGTGTGTCGCGGCTGAGGCATCGCTGACAAATTGAAAATTGAAAAATCGAAAGTACGCGCTGACCGGCTCACTCCGATCTTTCAATTTTCCATTTTCAATTTTCAATTCACGGCGACAAGCGACGTACGCACGAGGCGCTACTGCCCGTGCGCAAGCCTCAACACCTCGGCGAAATGGAGCGTTTTCCGGCCGGTGGCCTGCTCGATCTGCTCGCGGCAACTGAAGCCGTCCGCGACGATCAGCGTGTCGCGATCGGCCTCCCGCACCATCGGCAGCAGCACGCGCTCGCCGAGCTTCATCGAGAGGTCGTAGTGCTTCTTCTCGAATCCGAACGCGCCGGCCATGCCGCAGCAGCCGGAGTCGGGATGGGTGAGGTCGAGGCCAATCCCACGCAGCAGCGTCTCCTCGGCGTCGAAGCGCATGACCGCCTTGTGATGACAGTGCGCCTGCGCGATCGCTTTCCGGTGCAGCGTCGGCAGCGGTACTCCATCGCGCAGCAGGAGCTCGCTCAGCGTGAAGGTCGAGCGCGAGAGCTGCAGCGCCGCCGGATCGTTGGGAAAGAGCTGCGGCAGCTCGTCGCGAAACACCGACACGCAGCTCGGCTCGAGCCCCACCACCGGCACTCCCGCGTCGAGCTCCGGACGGAGCACATCGAGCGTTTCACGGAGCAGTTTCTTCGCACGATCGAGAAAGCCCCAATCGTAGAGGGGCCTTCCGCAGCACACTCGCTTGGTCGGAATGGTCACTTCGTAGCCGGCGCGCTCCAGGACTTCGACGGCCGCCATCGCCGTTGCCGGCAGAAAGTGGTTGTTGAAGGTGTCGGGCCAGAGCACGACCCGCGGCCCCCCGGTACTTTTTGCACGAGGCGCAAACTGCTGACGGAAGGTTTTACGTGCGAAGCGAGGCACTTTCCGCTCGCTCGCGACGCCCGCGAGCTGTTTCGCTCCCGGAATGCGGGTCATCAGATTCGCGAGTCCCGGCGCGTGCTGCGCCAGTCCGGCCCACCAGTAAATGAGCCCCATCGCGTACGCCGGCACCGGCCGCAGCCGCCCCTTGTAGTAGTGCGACATGAACTCGGCCTTGTATGTGGCCATGTCGACCTGGGTCGGGCAATCGCCTTTGCAGCCTTTGCAGGCGAGGCAGAGGTCGAGCGAGTCTTTGACCGCCTCGTTCTTCCACGAGCTCGGAATGGTCTCGCCCTGGAACATTTCGAAGAGCAGGCGCGCACGTCCGCGCGTCGAATGCTCTTCCTCGCGCGTGACCTGATAGCTCGGACACATCGTGCCGCCGTCGAGTCGTCTGCAGCGGCCGACGCCGACGCAGCGCAGCACGGCGTGATTCATCCGGCCGTGATCTTCGAGATAGGTGAAATGCGTCTTCGGGTTCCACGGCGCGTAATCGCTGCCGAGGCGGAGGTTCTCGTCGATGTTGTACGGGGAGATCAGCTTCCCCGGGTTCATCTTCCACTCCGGATCCCACAGCGACTTGAACTCGCGGAACGCCTGCATCAGCTCCGGCCCGAACATCTTTTCGAGCAGCGCGCCGCGCGCCTGGCCGTCGCCATGCTCGCCGGAGAACGAGCCGCCGTACGACGCGACGAGATCGGCCGCCTCGTCGATGAACGCTCGGAACTTCGCGATTCCGCGCTCGGTGGTGAGATCGAAATTCGTGCGCGTGTGCACGCAGCCGTCGCCGAAGTGGCCGTAGAAATCGCCGCCGTATTCGTAGCGCTCGAGCAGTTTGCGCAACCCGCGTAAGTAGCTGCCGAGGTGCTCCGGCGCGACCGCCGCGTCCTCCCACCCCTCCCACATCAGCGGCTTGCCGGGAACATGTCCGGTTGCGCCGAGGCCTGACTCGCGCACGGCCCAGACGAAGCGCGCTTCCTTCGAGTGGTTGTCGAAGAGTTGCGTGCGCCGCGCGTCGATCGTTCCTCGGAGGCGCTCCGCTTTTTCCATCGCCTCGGCCAGCGTGTCGCCGCCGAACTCCGCGAGCAGCCAGCCGCCGCCCGGCGGGAGGAGCGCGATGCCGTACGGGTTCATCTTCTTGAACTGCTGATCGCGCACGAGCAGGTCGTCGAAGCCTTCGAGGCCGATCGGGCCGAACTGCAGGATGCGCGGCACGTCGTCGGCCGCGTCGTACACCGATTCGTAGCCGATCACGAGCAGCGCGCGCGCGGGCGGACTGTGCACGAGCTTCGTTTTCGCTTCGAGCACCAGCACGCACGTCGACTCGCTGCCGACCAGCGAGCGCGCGACGTGAAAGCCGTTCTCCGGCAGCAGCTCGTCGAGGTTGTAGCCGGAGACGCGGCGCGGGACTTTCGGGAACTTCGCGCGAATGAGATCGCTGTAGCGCGTGCGGATTGCCTTGAGGCCGGTGTAGATCTCGCCGCGGCGGCCGCCTTCCTGAATGATCGATTCGAGCTCCGCGTCGCTCGTCGCGCCGACGCGCATGCGGACGCCGTCGTACGTCAGGATCTCGAGCTCCTCGATGTTGTCGACCGTTTTGCCCGACATGATCGAGTGCACGCCGCACGAGTTGTTGCCGATCATGCCGCCGAGCGTGCACTGCGCGTGGGTGGCCGGGTCGGGGCCGAAGGTGAGGGTGTGGCGCTCGGCCGCGGCGCGCAGGTCGTCGAGCACGAGGCCGGGCTGCACGCGCGCGAACTGCTGCGCCGGATTCATCTCCATGATTCCGTGCATGTACTTCGACATGTCGATGACCACGGCCACGTTGCAGCACTGGCCGGCGAGGCTGGTGCCTGCGCCGCGGCCGAGGATCGGCGCGCCGTGTTTGCGGGCGAGCGAGACCGCGGTCATCACGTCGTTCGCGTCGCGCGGGATGACCACGCCGATCGGCGTCTGCCGGTAGTTCGAGGCGTCGGTGGCGTAGAGCGCGCGCGTGCCGTCGTCGAAACGGACTTCGCCGGCGATCGAGGCGCGCAGCTCTTCGGCGAGCCGCGCCGCGTCGACGTTCAGCGATTGCAGCCGATCGCGATGTTCGATGCGCGCGGGACCGTGACGTTCGGGATGGGGGAACGGAACGGGAGGGTAGCGGTTGAACTCACGGCTCACGGAAGGAGTGTAGTGGAGCGGCGGCGTTCACGGCGCCGCCGCTCCGATGCAGGTTTTCCGGGTAGTTTTCTCA
>DASVRB010000572.1:0-3402 GCA_036388835.1 Thermoanaerobaculia bacterium
GTCTCGTTCGCGATCAGGTCCGCGCAACAACGCACGATGCAGATCGGGTTCTTCAGATCGTGGATGATCGAGTTCGCCATGGAACCCACCAGGCTCAAGCGCTCGGTCCGCATGACTTCGGTGATGAAATGCGAGTTCACGTGGCGCAGGCGCTCCGAGACCGAGCGCAGGAAATTCATGTGCAGGCGATTCGGCGCGAGCTCGAGAATGTGCTGGAAGGTCTCTTCGTTGACGGTCCCGAGCACGGTCGACTCCGCGGCGGTCGCCATGGCGGAACGCGGTTCGCCATCGAGCAACGCCATTTCGCCGAAGAAGTTTCCGGATTGGATGAACGCGAGCGTCTCCTGCGCGCCACCGCGGCCGCGCTTCGAGATTTGCACTGAGCCTTTGCCGACGAGGTAAAGCGAATCGCCGGGATCGCCTTCGCGGAAAATGACGTCGCCTTCGGCCAGGCGCACGACGCGCAGCTCGTGCGCGACCTCCTCGAGCAGCTCGGGGCGGATGCCTTCGAAAAGACGGTTCTTCGCGAAGTGATCGAACACCTCAGCCTCGAGGGGAACGCCCATGCAATTCGCCTAACGACTGACCGGCGCTGCGTTTGCAGCGAGCGAGGTGAAGACCGGCTGCGCGAGGACAGCGCGCACGCTCTGCAGATACTCGCGCGGGCCGAGCGGCTTTTGCACGAAACCGGAGAGGCCGGCCTCGAGCATGTGATTCAAGCGCTCCTGCTGCACGTAGCCGGTGCAAAGCATGACGCGGAGATTGGGCTGCAAGGCGCGGAGCCGGTTGAAGGTCTCTTCGCCGTCCATGAGCGGCATGTTCAAGTCGAGCAGGACGAGGTCGAACTTGCGGCCGCCAAAGCGGAACTGATCGAGGCACTCGAACCCGGACTGCGCGGTCACGACTTCGTAGCCGGCTTCGCGAAAGATTTCCGCGGTGAGGATGAGCAGCATCTTCTCGTCATCCACGATCATGATGCGCTGCCTGGCGACTTCCTTCGGTGGAGTGGGCGGCGCTTTCGCGCGCCGGCTGAACTCCGGATGGAGCACCACCTTGCCGTTGATCGCGCCGGAGAGCTCGACGAGGTCGGTCGTGACTTCCGCCGCGCGGGCCACGCTCTCGCGCAGCATTTCGAAATACTTTGCGGCGCCCGGTTTCCCCTCCCAGATGTTTTCGATCAACGCGCTCGTGCCGCTGATGATCTGAAGCAGGTTGTTCAGTTCACTCGCGATCTCTGGCGGCTGGAGGTTGCCTGCGGGCGCTGCATTCGGTGTGTGCGGCTGGTTCATCAGTGGGTGAAATGGTGGTCGCTTCGCCCGTGGAGATCCGCGGGTCCTAATGGCTATAGCAGCCGCAATGCCGAGGCGGCCCCGCAGTCATTCCGAGCGAAGTCGAGGAACCCGGTGGCGAACGAATCGGACTGCCGCGGGGTCCCTCGACTGCGCTTCGCTCCGCTCGGGATGACGGGCAGCCCTGTAGGGGAAGCTGTTAGCTTCCCGAGTTTCTGAAGCGGAGAGACTGGGGAAGCTAACAGCTTCCCCTACAAGCCGACAGCGGCGCGCTTCGTATGACTACTGGCCGGGGCCGCTCGCGAGCGGCGCGGTGGTCGCGCCTTTGCCGCCGAACGTCCCGGATGTGCTGCCATTGCCGCCCGAGCCCGTGTAGTTCGGATTATTCGTGAAGACGCTCGCCGGTCCTGGGCCGGTGATTGTGACGATCTTGCCGTCCTTGATCGTGACGGTGTTGCCTTGGATCGTCTTCACACTCGTGCCGCTGAGCGTGACGCTCTCGTCGAACTTCACGGTGCCGTTGCTGCCGCCGGCATAGAGATTGATCAACGAATCGGCTGAGATCGTGCCGCCGCTGATGACAAGCTGACCATCCGAGCCGAGCGCCAGCGCCTTGACGGTATCGCCGCGAAGGTTGGCGTTGGTGAGGTTGATCATGCCGTTGCTGCCGCTGTTTCGGATCTCTACGGCGCCTTTGTCTGCGCGCACCGTGCCGCTGACGTTCACGTCGCCGCCGGCCGATGTGAGCTTGATGGTTCCGCCAGGTCCAGGAGCAAGGTTGTTCAACAGCGCCAGTAACTGCGCGCTGCTGGTCACCGCGATGGCAGTGCCGCTGGTCTTCTTGCTCGTGATGCTGATGCTCCCGCCCTGAGCGCTCGCGCGAGAGCCAGCGGAATCGGAAACCTTGATGGTCGAGTTAATCTGCGCCTCGTCGTTCGTGACCATCTTGATGGTTCCGCCCTTTCCGCCGGTTACCGCGAGCGTGCTGTTCTCGCCAGTCGTTGCGGAAATCGCGGTGTTCACCACGATCTTGCCCGCGGCGGGTGTCGCATCGGTGCCGATCTCCAGCGTCCCACCATCACCGCCACCAGTGAGACTCAAGAGGCTCGCGGCGCTGCCACCATCGAAATTGGCGCTCTGGATCGCGCCCGCACCGGTATCGAACTTGATGTCGTTGTAGGTCGAGTTCAGGACCGCGTGGCCACCAGCGGTCGGCGCGGCAAGAAGGAGGCCGGCATCGTCGCCCGCGAATTGCAGACCGCCAATCAGCTCGAACTTCTTCGTGGTCAGGAAAGTCGTCGCCACGCCAGACCGCGCGCGTGTGACCCCCGTCACCTTCAAGTCTCCGTCGACCTGCGCGTTCTCCACCGTGAGATCGCCTGTGACGCTCGCATTCCCGGACGTTGTCGAGAGCAACCGTGCATCGAGGTCGTTTACATTCAGGCTCCCGCCGTTTGTGCTGACGGTGTCGAGATTGCGGAGATTGAATCCGCTCGCGTCGATGCCTTCGCCGAGGCCCTTGAGAATGCCGAGCGCGCCGTTCGGCATCGTCACGTCGTTGAGCAATGTGATCTTCTTCGCCTCAACGCTAAGGCTGTTAAGCCCGGCGAGATCGAGGCGCGTTTGCGCGGTGCTGCTCGTGTTGAGCGTGATTCGCCCGACCGCCGTGAGTGTGACGTTGGTGCCGCTGAGGACGGAACTCGCGCCTCCAGCAAGGATGTCGCCTGCCGTTTTGATCGTGATCGAAGGAGCGTTGATCGCTGTTCCCGCACCCAGCGAGAACTTGTCGGAATCACTCGTGAAGACGTTGGCTGTGATGGTGCCCGCACTCAGCGTGAAGTCGCCTCGTGCAGCGAAGTCGACCACACCCGTAGCATTAATCGACGCGCTGAACGTCATGTGGTGATCAGCGTCTGCATAGACATTCGCGGCGGCGATTGCCCCTGACACGGTCATGTCGTTCTCGGCGAAGAGCCGAACCGAACCGGTGGTCAGGCTGATTGGCGCGCCGAGGGAGAGATTGCTGCCGGAGCCGCGGGCGTAGATGAACAACTGCGCTCCCGTGCCGGAGAAATTCAGCAGATTGGTAAGGGTGATGTCGCCATCCTCGGTC
>DASVRB010000573.1:0-2024 GCA_036388835.1 Thermoanaerobaculia bacterium
TCTCTGCCTCCTTGGGCCGCCCGGCGTGGGAAAGACCAGCCTGGGCCAATCCATTGCCGATGCGCTCGGGAGAAAGTTTGTCCGCATCAGCCTCGGCGGGATTCGCGACGAAGCCGAGATCCGCGGCCATCGCCGCACCTACATCGGCTCCATGCCGGGCCGCATCATTCAGGAGCTGCGTCGCGCCGGGACGCGCAATCCCGTCATGATGCTGGATGAGATCGACAAGATCGGCGCGGATTTCCGCGGCGACCCCGCTAGTGGACTGCTCGAGGTGCTCGACCCGCGGCAGAACTTCTCCTTCGTCGACCGCTATCTCGACGTGCCGTTCGATCTCTCGCAGATCATCTTCATCGCGACCGCGAACTACATCGAAGGCATTCCCGGTCCGCTCTTCGACCGCATGGAAGTCATCTCGCTGCCCGGCTATACCGAGCGCGAAAAGCTGGAGATCGCACGCCGCTACATCGTCAGGCGACAGCTCGAAGAGAACGGTCTCACGCCCGAGCAGTGCGAATGGAACGAAGACGCGCTCCGTCTCGTCATCAACGACTACACCCGGGAGGCCGGCGTGCGCGAGCTCGAGCGGCAGGTCGGCGCGGTCTGCCGCGGCGTGGCCGCGAAGGTCGCGCGCGGTGAAGTGACGCACTACATCGTCACGCTCGACGTCGTGCGCGAGATGCTCGGACCCGAGCGCTACGTGCGCGAGACGAGGCTGAAGGCGAGTGCGCCCGGTGTCGTCACAGGCCTCGCCTACACGCCGGTCGGCGGTGAAGTGTTGCACATCGAGGCCGCTCGTTATCCGGGTAAAGGCGGCATCACATTAACCGGCCAGATCGGCGACGTGATGAAGGAGTCGGTCCAGGCGGCGCTCAGCCTCGTGCGCAGTCGTGATGGCGCGATTGGGGCGAAACCCGAGGACTTCCGCGACAACGACATCCATGTGCACGTGCCCGCCGGCGCGGTGCCGAAGGATGGTCCCTCCGCTGGGGTCGCGATGTTCACCGCGCTGGCGTCGTTGTTCAGCAACCGCCGCGTGCGCGCGGATGTCGCGATGACGGGCGAGATCACACTGCGCGGACTCGTTTTGCCCATCGGCGGCTTGAAAGAGAAAAGCCTCGCCGCGATGCGCGCCGGCATCACGACGGTCATCATTCCGAAGTTGAACGAGAAAGATCTCGCGGACGTACCGGCGGAAGCGAAGGAGAAGCTGAAGTTCGTGCCGGTCGAGACGGTGGACGAAGTGCTTGCGAATGCGCTTGAGCCTGAGGAATCGCCGGACGCCAAAGCAAGCGCGTCATCCTGAGGCGGTGGAGCGCGCCGAAGGATCTCAACGAGCGGCGCTGTTTACGTGCAGGCCCCGCGCAGTACGCCGTCGGCCCGCGTGAGATCCTTCGCCGTCTTCGCGGCTCAGGATGACGCGCTGCTCACGCCCTCGTCTTGGAGCCGTTGACGCCTAACGAGTGCCGCCGCTGCCAGCGCGGTCCTGGATTTGATTCAGGTCAGGATCGCTGGAACGGATCCATTGCTGGATTTCGTCCACTTCGCCGGGGTTTATCTCCGTCGGACGACGAGCGTCACTCGCGGGCAATGCCTGCCGGTGCTTCCAGTGGCGGCCGTGTCGCAAGAGCACATAGTACATCGTCTTCGCCGTCGTGGCGCCGACACCGCTCGCGCGCATTGCATTGTAGAACATGAGGTCGGCCTCTTCCGGCGCGACACGCTGTTGCTCGTAAGCCACATCGTGGAGCACAGATGCCTTGCGATATTTCCCCTCGAAGGGACCACCCATGATCGTCCAGAACGCGCGCGGGATGGAGGCGCCATCGACCTTTGACCCCGCGGGCGCAATCCAGACCTGGCCGTAGGGATCGGTGTAACGAAGCTCGTTCAGCAGCACCATCGTGCGGCCGTCGTTCTCCCAACGTGCATCGACTTCGCCACCGAAGTAGCCCCAGCCGGCCGCGCGGGCCAGCTTCGCTTTGGCGACTTGTTTGTTGAGCTTCTTCTCGGCGCGCGCGGCC
>DASVRB010000574.1:0-2624 GCA_036388835.1 Thermoanaerobaculia bacterium
CTCCAGCAACGATCCTCAATCCTCAATCCCGGCATGGCATACTCGCGCGCCATGCTCCACCTCGGCTCCATCGGTAAGACGTCGATCGACGTTGATTTCAGTTTCTTCATCCTCATCGGACTGTTCGTTGCGCTGAACTACAACCCGCAG
The DNA here is from genome assembly GCA_036388835.1 of Thermoanaerobaculia bacterium. Taxonomy (GTDB): domain Bacteria; phylum Acidobacteriota; class Thermoanaerobaculia; order Gp7-AA8; family Gp7-AA8; genus QHVT01. The sequence goes on from DASVRB010000574.1 coordinate 151, forward strand.
CTCGGGATTCATTACGCGCTGCTATGGATTCCGATCGCGTTCGTGAGCGTGTTGATTCACGAGCTGGCGCACGCCGGCGCGATTGCGGCGCTCGGGTTCGGCTCGAGCCAGATCGTCCTCGGCGGCATGGGTGGCGTGACGATCAACCAGCGCCGCGCGCGGCCGTGGCAGGACTTCATCATCAGCGTGGCCGGACCGGCCTCCAGCTTCATCCTGATGTTCATCGCTCTGGCACTGACGCAGACACGCGTCGGCGGCACGGACAAAATGCTGATCGAGTTCCTGCCGCGCATGGCGTCGGCGAACCTCTTCTGGGGCGTTTTCAATCTGATTCCGGTGCCGCCGCTCGATGGCGGACACGCCACGCGCGACTTCTTCCGGATGTTCCTCAACGAGCGGAGCGCGTTCATCGTGGCGATCTGGATCGCCATCATCGTCGGTGGCGGCGTGGCGATCTGGGCGTTCGTGGCGCAGTTGTTCTTCGTCGCGCTCTACATCGCCTGGTTCGTCTACCTCGCGTTCCAGCAATGGCAGTACTTCCGGCAGCACGGCATTCCGGGCGACTGAACTAGAATCAGGGGAACCTTCGGGAACCCCTGATGACGATCCCCTCGGAGCTCCCACTCGCGGCGCCGCCCGGTCCCTCGCGCTTCCAACGCGCGAAGCGCGCCCTCGCGCGGCTGGTGCGCGGCGCGAACGCGGTCTCGCGCGATGAGCTGCGCACCAGCGTGGCGATCCTCAAGGCGCAGCAGGAGGCGACGCTCGAAGGGACGCTGGTCGTCGACAACGACGGCAACGTCATTTCGTACAACCGCCGTTTCCTCGAAATCTGGCGCATTCCGCCGCTCTCCGCGACCAGCGCGGACGACAACGAGCTCCTCGGCTACGCGGCCGAGATGGTGGTCGACTGGCAGTCATTCATCGAGCTCGTCAACTACCTCTACGAACATCCGGCCGAAGTGCGCACCGACGACCGCGTGGAGCTGAAAGATGGGCGAACGCTCTCGCGCGCGTCGCTGCCGATCATGGTCGACGGTGAGATCCGCGGCCGCTCCTGGTATTTCCGCGACATCACCGAATTAGTGAAGGCGGAGCGGCTGCAATCAGCGCTCTTTCGCATCGCGCAACTCAGCCGCGAGTCCGAAAGCCTCGACGAGTTCTACGCGGCCGTGCATCGCATCGTGCACGAGCTGATGGACGCGACGAACTTCTACATCGCGCTTTACGACGAGGAGACCGACAGCCTCACTTTCCCCTACTTCGTCGACCAATACGACAAAGAGCCGCCCGTCCAGGGCCGCAGCCCCGTACGCGGCATGACCGCGTACGTATTGCGCTCCGGAAAGGCGCTGCTCGCGACGCCGGCCGACTTCGACCGGCTCGTGGCCGATGGTGAAGTGATCGCCATCGGCTCCCCTTCCGTCGACTGGCTCGGCGCGCCGCTGCGTACCGGCGACCGCACGTGGGGCGTGCTGGTGACGCAGACGTACGTCGAGACGACGCGCTACTCGGAGAAAGAAAAGGAAATCCTGCTCTTCGTCGCGCAGCAGGTAGCCTCGGCGATCGAGCACAAGCGGCGCGAGGACGCACTGCGCGGCAGCGAGCTGCTCTACCGGCAGATGTTCGAGAACAACCGCGCCGTGAAGCTGCTCATCGATCCGGAAAGCGGCGCGCTCGTCGACGCAAACATGGCGGCGTGCGACTACTACGGCTACACGCGCGACGAACTGCTGTCGATGCGCATCTGGGACATCAACGTGCGCGGCGAGGATCACGTGCGCGCCGAGCTCGCACGCGCGGCGCAGTCGGACAAGAAGTACTTCCAGTTCCGCCACATGCGCGCCTCGGGCGAGATCCGCGACGTCGAGATTCACACCGGTCCGATTCAGGTCGGCCCGCGCAAGCTGCTCTACTCGATCATCCACGACGTCACCGAGCGCAAACGCGCCGAACAGGCGCTGCAGCAATCGGAGGAAAAGTACCGCGTCATCTTCGACTACGCGCCGGTCGGCATTTACCAGTCGACGCGCGACGGCCGCTTCGTTACCGCGAACACGACACTCGCGCGCATGCTCGGTTTCGACTCGGTCGAAGACCTGCTCGCACGCAATCTCGAGCGCGACATCTATTACGACGCACGCCAGCGCGAGGAGCTGATCCGCCGCTTCGAGCCGTTCGCGTACGCGACGAACGTCGAGCTGCAGTGGCGGCGCAAAGACGGCACGCCGATCTGGGTGAAGATGAACGTGCACGGCATCCGCTCGTCGCACGGCACGCTGTTCTTCGAAGGCTTCGTCTACGACGTCACCGAACAGAAGCGCGCGGAAGAAGCAGGCGCCGCGGCGGACGCGCAACGGAAGGCGGTGCTCGACGCGGCGACGCGCTTCTCCATCATCGCCACCGATCCGCACGGCACGATCACGGTCTTCAACTCGGGCGCGGAGCGGATGCTCGGGTATGCCGCCGAGGAGATG
>DASVRB010000575.1:0-2064 GCA_036388835.1 Thermoanaerobaculia bacterium
ACTCCCCCCAAGCTAGTACGCTGCCGGCCGTGCCGGCCCGGCGGCACCTGATTTGAACTGGCGCTGCGACATGTCCCGCACGGCGGCCGCGGCGGCCGCGGAAACGCTCGAGCAGGGCGCTGTCACATTTCTCTATCGTCCGCGGGTCGAGGAGCATCACGCGGACGAGCTCGAGGACGTGCAGCGGCTGCTCGTCCTGCTCGGCCCCACGGCCAGCGCGTTTCAGCGCGTCATCGCCGTCGGGCGGAAGCGCCTCCCCAGTTCCGCGCGGCGCGAGCGGTTCTGGGGCTTCGTCGATCTCGTCCTCACCGACTACGACATGCACGCGGCCCTGAGCGCGCAGGTGTACGGCACCAAGACCCGCGGGCTCCGCCACCTCCCCGCCGCACGTCCGTTCGCGAGCGGCACCTACGCGATCGTGACGCACGGACCACACGCCCATTTGCGGTGGCATGTCGATGCGCGCGGCGACGCCGACGGCCTCCTCGATCCGGTCGCCACGGCCATCGAGCTCGAAGAAGACGCCGACTACATCGTCACCGTCGCCAATCCCGATCCCGTCGCGTGGGGCCTCCTCCAGACGCCCGACCTCCAGGCGTCGCTCTTCGACGACCTCGAGCTCCACGTGACCATTCCGAGCCCGTTTCCGGCCCATCTGCAGCAGCGTTTCCGAGGGCGCCGCTTCGCTCAGCTCGATTCGACCGAGTGGCTCGACCATCCCGGCGCCGAGCTCGTCTTCGTCGGCTCGGGCGACTGATTCCGGTTACACATCCGTCACTCGCTCGGGACACCCGCGAAACGCCGGCCTCTTCCGCGTTTGCGCTAAACGTCCGTCGTCATGGCACTTAGCGTTCATGCCATTCCGGCATCGATCTCGCGATAGAAGCGGCCACACGATGAATACGAATAACTATAGCGAGACAGTCCTGATCCTCGATCGCGACCGTGAAGCGGCCGCGGCCGCTGCCGCCAGGTTCGCCCGGGCCGGAACACTGGTCCTCACCGGCGGCGACGCCGCGGTCGGAGCGCTGATCCTGGCGCGGATGCCGGTGAGCTCGCTGGTGGCCGACGCGCAGCTCGACGGCCCGTTTTCGTTCGCGGTGCTCGATCTGGTGGCGGACGCGCGCCGCCGGGCGGCATTGTGCAATATCGTGCTCACCTCGCGGAAGCAACTTACCGCCGCCTGGTGCGCGGAAGCGCGCCGCCGCGGGGCGACCGAGATTCAGCAACTGAAACGGGAAAAGAGCACGATGGTGCATGCTGATGCAGGCACGATCCTGCACATCCCGACCATCGACGAGCTGATCGAGAGCGCGCAACTGCTGCCGGCGTTCCAGCCGATCGTCGACATCGACGGCGACAGCCCGGCCGGACACGGCTACGAATCGCTGGCGCGCTTCGACGGCGAGCTCTCGTTCTGCGATCCGCAGTTCCTCTTCGATTACGCGCGGCTGACCGGCAAAACGGCGGAGCTGGAGCTCGCCTGCGTCCGCCGCACGCTCCGCCAGGCGCGCTCGCTGCCGCACGACGCGAAGCTGTTCATCAACGTCCATCCGCACGTGCTGAATGACGGAGAGCGGCTGATCAGCACGCTGGTCGGCGGCGCCACGGACAATGGCGTGGCACTTCAGAACGTGGTCCTGGAGATCACCGAGCAGGAGAAGCTGAGCGCGACGCCGGCGATCTGCGAGACGTTCGAGTCGCTGCGCAATCACGGCGTGCAGTTCGCCCTCGACGACGTCGGCACCGCCTACTCACACCTCGACCGCCTCGAGTGCGTCCGCCCCACCTATCTCAAGGTCTCGCACGAGTTCGGGACGGATTTCGAAAAGAATCCGGTGCGCCGGAAGATCATCGGCAACATCCTCTCGCTCGCCCACGATTTTGATTGCGAGGTGGTGCTGGAAGGGATCGAGACCGCCGCGACCTCGGGTGCCGCGCACGACATCGGAGCACGTTACGCACAAGGTTTCTTCTACGCGCGTCCGCAACGGGCCGCCGCGTTCGAGACGAGGGCGTAGTTTGGAGTGCGGCGACGCCAGTCGCCGCTTTCACTCGCTTCGG
>DASVRB010000576.1:0-3977 GCA_036388835.1 Thermoanaerobaculia bacterium
GGCGATGCCCCACAGACAACTGACAACCGACAACTGACAACAGCGCGAGCGAAGCGAAGCGCTACCCCAGTTCATCCACCACCGGCCACGTCGCTTCGCGCCATTGTTCTTCCATGAGCAGGCCGGCGGTGGCGAGGTAGAGGCGGATGTCGGTGCGGTCGTATTCGGGCTCCAGGGCTTTGGCGGCGTCGCGGACCTGGTCGGTGTTCGGGACGGTGTATTCGTCGCTTTCGATCGAGCCGTTTTCGTGCGGGACGTTCCAGCGATCGAGGAAGGCGGCCATCATCGTCGCCTTTTCGCGGGTGTGGTACTGCATGAGCGCCATCTCGAAGAACTGTTCGAGCTCGGGCGTGCCGGCACGGGCGGCGAGCAGGTCGGCCTTTTTCTCCGGCGGCATTTTGCGGATCGTTTCCTCGCGAAAATTCATCGCTTTGGCGAGGTGCGCCTGCACGACCATCCGGTGGTGCGTATCGGCGTGCTTCCAGAAGTGCGTCAGGATGGCGCGACGGCGATCGGCGTCGGCGAGCTCTTTCAAAATGCGGCGGGCGTTCCACATGGCCGCGGCGTTTTAGCACAATTCGCGTTCGATCTCGTCCACCAGCTCGCCGCATCGCGCGAGTGCCGCGGGGTCGGGCTTTCGCAGCAACAGCTCCCCTTCATCGCCGAGCTCCGACACGCGCGGGAATCCGTACGTGCCGCCCATGCCGGAGAGCGCGTGAAAGTGACGCGCGAGCGTCGCAAGAGCATTCGTATCCGAGGATGCGGCTTCGAGCGCGCCGCGCATCTCGGCGAGACGCGGATGCGTGTTCTCGCGGAAGCGCGCGCGCAGATCGATCACGCCGCGAGAATAGCGTTGATCTCCGCGGCGAGCGTCAGCGGATCGAACGGTTTGAGAATGACGCCCTTCGCGCCGAGGCTCTTCAGTCTCTGCACCTCGGCGGCCATCGCTTTCGCGGTCAGGAACACCACCGGGATCGCGGCGGTGCTGCTGTTCTCGCGCAACTGGCGGAAGACTTCGGCGCCATCCATCCCCGGCATCATCATGTCGAGCAGGATCAGCTCCGGCCAGCCGCTCTTCGCGAGCGCGAGCCCTTCCTGCCCGTTCGTCGCCTCGACGACCGTCATGTTGCCGAGGCGGCCGAGACTCATCTGCACGACGAAACGGACGTCTTCCTCGTCGTCGATCACCAGCACTCTCATGACACCAACTCCCGCGAGTGACGTTCGTCGAGCAACTCGCTCGCCGCGGCGCGAAACTCGTCGTCCGTGGCCCGGCTCTTCATGAGGAAACGCGTCGGTCCGAGGTGGAGAAGATTGCGCTGCGCGGCATTGAGGTCGACGGCGGTGTAGACGAGCAGCGGCACGTTGCGCAGCGCGGCATGGCCACGCAATTCGGAGACGACGCCGAAGCCGTCGAGGTCGGGGATCTCGACGTCGAGCACGATGAGGTTCGGCGTCCGTTCCGTGATCGCGGCGAGCGCGCTCCAGCCGGAGCGCGCGGTCCGCACACGCGCCCCGATGGTGGCGAGCTGCGAGGTCATGACGTCGAGGAGCGCGGTGTCGTCTTCGATCAGCAGCACGTCGCCGGAGCTCTGCGCGGCAGCGTCGGGAACGGTGAAGGTGAAGGTGCTCCCCTCCCCTTCACGGCTGTCGACGGCGATCGCGCCGCCGTGCTGTTCGACGATCGCTTTGCAGATCGCGAGTCCGAGCCCGGTGCCTGATTTCGTGCGCGAATCGCTCGAGTCGACCTGATGAAAACGCTCGAACACTTTCTGCTGCTTGTCGGTGGCGATGCCGCGGCCGCGATCGGCGACGCTCACTTCGACTTGTCCATTGCGAGCGCGCGCGGCAACGGTGACGACGCCGCCGCGATGCGAGTACTTCACGGCGTTGGACAAGAGGTTGACCACTACCTGCGTGAGGCGCATCTCGTCGGCGACGACCATCGCGCCGGTGCGCTGCAGGTCGATGCGAATGCCTTCCTGTTCTGCAAATGCGGCGGTGCTCTCGACGGAGCGCTCGAGCACGCGCTGCAGCGGCGTCGGGCGGAGGTCCATCTCGACGCTGCCGCTCTCGAGCTTGTCGAAGTCGAGGATGTCGTTGATGAGGGTGATGAGGCGGACGCTGTTGCGCGCGGCGACGGTGACCATCTGATGCGCGTCGGGCGTGAGGTCGCCGAGGACACCGGAGGCGAGTAAGCCGAGGGAGCCGCGGATCGAGGTGAGCGGCGTGCGCAACTCGTGGCTGACGGTCGAGACGAAGTCTTTCTTCAAGCGATCGACTTCCTGCCGCTCGGAGACGTCGAGCAGATGCGCGGCGAAGTGACGTCCGTCATCGCCGCCATCGAATTCGAACAGCGATACCTCGCACGCGAAGGTCTCGCCGTTGCGCCGCCGGCCGTTGGTCTCGGTGACGCGTCCGAGTGCGGACTGGACGAAGGTGGCGACGTCGTGATGGCCGTCGATGAGCAGTTCGACACCGCGACCGACGAGCTCGCGCGCGGAGTAGCCGAACATGGCCTCGGCGGCGGGATTGACGGACTCGATCGCACCGCGCGCGGTGACGGTGATGATGCCGCCGATGGCGTTCGCGATGATGGAGCTGGTGCGCGCTTCGCTGCGGCGCAGCGCTTCTTCGGTCATCTTCGCGCCGGTGATGTCACGCGCCGCGGCGTAGACGAGTCCTTCTTCCAATGCCGGTGACGCGGTCCAGGCGAAGTATTTGATCGAGCCATCGCGGCAGACGTAGCGGTTCTCGAAGCGCACTGTTTTCTCACCGCGCCGCAGCAGCTCGAGCTCGTGCGTCGTGATCTCGCGATCCTCGGGATGAACGAATTCGAGGAAGGGACGCGCGAGGAGCTCTTCGCGCGGATAGCCGAGGGACGTTTCGAATGCGGGATTGAGCCGGCGGTACGTGCCGTCCATGCCGGCGATGCACAAGAGATCGATGGAGAGATCGAAGAAGCGATCGAGCTCGCGCTCGGCCTGCCTGCGCTTGGTGACGTCGGTGTGCGTGCCGGCCATGCGCAACGGGCGGCCGGCGGCATCGCGCTCGACGACTTTGCCGCGCGCGAGGAGCCACAGCCAGTCGCCGTTCTTGTGGCGCATGCGGTGCTCGGTCGCGTACTGCGCCGACTCTCCTTCGAGCTGACGCGCGAGCTCGGCGCGGACGCGCGCGAGGTCGTCGGGATGGATCATCGACTCCATCGTGGCGATGCGCGGCGCAAGCTCATCGAGGTCGTGGCAGAGCATGGCGGCGAAGCTGGCGCTGTACTGCACTTCACCGGTGGCGAGGTTCCAATCCCAGAAGCCGTCGTTGCTTCCTTCGAGCACGCGCTGCAGCCGCGCTTCACTCACGCGCAGCCGCTCCTCGGCGTTGGTGCGCTCGATGACCTGCCGCCGCAATTCCAGCTGCAGGACGACCTGCCGCGCGAGCGCGGTCAACGCCGATTGCTGTTCGGCGGTGAGCACGCGCGGCTGGCGATCGATGACGCACAAGGTGCCGAGTCTGTGGCCCTCGGGCGTGACGAGCTGTGCGCCGGCGTAAAAGCGGATCTTCGGCTCACCGACGACGAGCGGATTCTTCGCGAAGCGCTGATCTTCGAGCGCATCAGCGACGACGAAGACTTCGGTTTCGTGAATGGCGTGACCGCAGAACGAGATCTCGCGCGGCGTCTCGACCGCGTCGAGTCCATGCCGCGCCTTGAACCACTGCCGCGACGCATCGACGAGGCTGATCAGCGCAATCGGCGTCCCGCAAATTGCGCTGGCGAGCCGCGCGAGATCGTCAAATGCATCCTCGGCGGTGGTGTCGAGGATCCGGTAACGATCGAGTGCCGCAAGGCGCTCGTGCTCGTTATCGGTCAAGGCGGGAGCGATCATCCAGTGAATCAGAGTAGAAGGTGAAGGTTACGCGGGGGTTACGGGGGGCGGCGGTGCCTCGGTGCCTCGGTTCCTCGGTTCCTCGGTTCCTCGGTT
>DASVRB010000577.1:0-6284 GCA_036388835.1 Thermoanaerobaculia bacterium
CTCACCGGAACTCCTGGAGAGCTCGTTCGAAGAGATTCGCCGCGTCTTCATGAGCCGCAACTGCTGGATCGACGGGTGGGAAGAGCTGCTCGAAATCCTGCGCGCGCACTTCCACGAGCTCGGCGAAGTGCTGGAGCACGACGTGAAGCAGGCGCTCTGCTCGCCGAGTCGCGAGCTGTTCCTCGAACAGCGCGTCGAATGGGAGCGAATCGTCCTCGAGTACATCGGCTGGAAGATCGACAACCGCATCGCCGAGGAAGACGACCCGATCATCGACTTCTACTTCAAGCTCGTGAAATTCACGAACATGCTCTCCGATGATGGAGATGAGTTCGCGCATGTCGTGGAGCGGACCAATGACGGCTTGAAGCTCAAGATCTTCTGCAAAGATCCGTCGAAGTTTCTCGGCAAAATCTTCGATTCCGCGCACGCCACGGTCGCGCTTTCCGCGACGCTCGAGCCGTTCGAGTTTTACCGCAAGACCCTCGGCTTTCCCGACAAACGCACCGCCGAGCTCTCGCTGCCGTCGCCGTTCCCGCGCGACAACCGAAAGATCGTCGTCGTCTCCGACGTCGACACCACGTACAAGCGGCGCGCCGATCATTACGAGAAGATCGCGATGAACGTCGCCGACATCGCCGAAGCCGGCAGCGGCAACTTCCTGGCGCTCTTCCCGAGCTACGCCTTCCTGCGCGAAGTGGCCGAACGGATGCCGCCGATGCAGAAGCGGATCATGGTGCAGCGCAACGACATGACCGATTACGAGCGCAACGCGATCCTGCAGATCCTGCGCGACACGCCGAAGAAGGGGAACCTCATTCTGGCGGTATCGGGCGGCATGTACGCGGAAGGGGTCGACTACCAGGGCGACATGCTCGCCGGCGTGATGGTGGTCGGGCCGGCGCTGCCGCAGGTCAGCTTCGAGCAGGAGCTGCTCAAGCGCTACTACGACGATCAGTACGGCGCCGGCTTCGAGTTCGCGTATCTGATTCCCGGCATGACCCGCGTCGTGCAGTCGGCCGGCCGCGTGATCCGCAGCGAGTTCGACGTCGGCATCATCGCGCTCCTCTGCAAGCGCTTCACGCAGGAGTCGTACACGCGCTACTTTCCGTCCGATTGGTACGAGGACTCGCCGCGCGAGCTCGTGACGAGGAAACCGGCCAGCGAGATCCGCGCGTTCTTCGAGGCCAAGGCCACCACGCCGCAATTGAGGATTGTTTTTTGAGACGTACCGCGATCGCTTTTCTGCATCACGCCCTCCTTCTTCTTCTCCTCACTTCCTGCGCTTCCGCACCGCCGCCCGAGGGGCCGCTCGCGCCGGAATGGGACGCCGTCCCTGCCGGCATCGCCGACGCGGTTTGCATGCGGCTCAAGATGGATGCTATTGCCACCGGAAAACTGGCCATCGTGAGCACGACCCAGCCGCTGGCGACGCCGGCCAGCATCGGCGCGCTGGCGAACATCGTTCGCGATCCGAAACCGTCGCGCCGCGCCGCCTCCGCGCAGGTCAACCGCGCCATTCCGATCACCCTCGGCGGCGGCACCTGCTCCTGGAACGCGGTGCCGGTCGCCGACATCGCGCGGCACTCCGACGAGATGCTGCTCGAGCTCTCCGCGCCGCTGCCGAACCCCTACTCGGCCGGCGAGGCGGGCCTCTTCGCACGCGTGACCCTCGGCGGCGATTACGCCAACTGGTACTGGCTTCCGCTGCTCCCGACGAGCGGCGGCTGGTCGGCCGGAATGGCCCTTCCGCTGTCCTTTTAAATGGTCATAACTCGCGCGAACAGCGTGAGTTAGATGTGGCACGCCGATTTCATTGAGCATGTGCGGTAACTCTGAACGCAAGGCTCTCGACCAATGACGCAGCAATACACGGAATCACGGGTACTCGTAGCGGATGACGATCAGGCCATTCGTAAGCTGGTCTGCACGCTTCTTCGACGGGAAGGATTGGAAGTCGACGCGGCGGCGGACGGCCAGGAGGCGATCGAACGGCTCCAGCAACGCCACTACGCGGTGATCCTGCTCGACCTGATGATGCCGCGCGTCGATGGTTTCGGCGTCATCGATTACCTCCGCAACAATCCCCCCGCGCAGAAGCCGGTGATCCTCGTCGTCAGCGCGTACGCCGACCAGAAATTCAAGCTGGTCGATCCGAATCTCGTGGCCGGTGTGCTGCGCAAGCCGTTTGAAGTGGCCGACCTCGGCGGGCTCGTCCGTCTCTGCGTCCATGGCTACGATGCCGCCACCCGCGCTCGTCTCCTGCGCCCGGAACAGACGATCTCGGAGCTCGCGGCGCGGTCGAACTGACGCCAAGATGCGACGGCCGTCGCGGCTGAGATCCTTCGCCCACGCTTCTAATGACATCGCAGATGTCATCGCACTCCTCAAGGCCGGCCGACGTAGTACAGCGTGCCCGAGGCTGGGCCAACCAGCGCCGCCGGCCGTGCCGGCTCAGGATGACGGGAACAGCCTCCGTCGCCGCTTTTCAATCCCCGTTGTCATTTTTCGATTCTCAATTTTCCATTTTCACTTCAGGCGAGTCGCGCCCTCCCCGTCATCCTGAGCGTTAGCGAAGGATCTCAAAATACGACGACCGTCGCGGTCGAGGTCAGCCGGCCCAATTCTCGAGCCAGTACTCCAGCATCACCGCGGCCCAGAGCGACTTCGCGTGATTCGCGCGTCCGCTCCGATGCTCGGCCAGCAATCCGCTGATCTGCGTTTCGTTCACGATCCCTCGCCGCCGCAACCGTCCCGGCTCGAGCAGGCGATCGACTTCGCCGCGCAAGCCGCCGTTGATCCACGACGCGGTCGGCACGCTGAGCCCGCGCTTGCGCCGGTAAATCACGTCGCGCGACACCCATTTCGCGGCCGCTTTCTTCAAAACCCATTTCGTGGTGAAGCCGCGCACGCGCAGATCGGCAGGGAGAGAGAGTGCGAAACGGGTCACCTCGCGATCGAGAAACGGCGCACGCGCTTCCACCGACGAGAGCATCGTCGCCCGATCGACCTTCACGAGCAGGTTGTCGCGCAGATAGCTGCCGTAATCGAGCAGCATCGCGCCGATCAGAGGATTCGTCGCGTGGCCGTTCGTCGCCTGTGGAGCGGCGGCCGCTCCGGCCGCCGATGCGCTCGCAAGCCCGGTCCCGAACCAGCGGATGTGCCGCTCGACCCACGGCCGCTCTGCGTCGGTGACGAACCGCTTGAGCAGAAACTCGAGCGTGACCTTCTTCCCCGACGACGGCAGCGCGAACGCGAGCTTCCGCACCGCGCCGCGCACGAATGACGGCAACGCGTCGTATTTCGGCGCGAGCTTGTGGCCGATGTAGGTCGGATAGCCGCCGAACAGCTCGTCCGCCCCCTCGCCGCTGAGGACGACTTTCACATGCTCGCGCGCGGCGCGGGCGAGGAGAAACGTCGGCAGGATCGCCGCGTCCGCGAGCGGTTCGGCCACGCGGTGCGTGACGTTGTGCAGCGCGTCGAGCAACGTCTGTTCGTCCGCGCGCACCGGCACGTGCCGCGTGCGCATCTGGCGCGCGAGCACGGCCGCGTCGCCGCTCTCGTCGTAGCTCTCCTCCGCGAACTGCGCGGAGAAGGTGTGCACTTTGTCGACGCCGATCACGCGCGACGCGAGCGTGGCCAGGATCGACGAATCGAGCCCGCCGCTGATGAACACGCCCACCGGCACGTCGCCCATCAACTGTTTCGCGACCGCGTTTTCGATGAGCCGCTGCGTCTCCGCGATCGCGTCACGCATCGAAATGTTCTGCGCCGCGAACGAGGACGGGTCCCAGTACCGCACCGTCTCTTCACCATCCGCCGTGAAGCGGATGTACGCACCGGCAGGCACGCGCCGAACATCGCGAAACGGCGTGCGCGGCTCCGAAACGTATCCGAGCGCGAGGTAGTCGTTCATCGCGAGCGGATCGAGCTCGCGCGAGACCTCGGGGTGCCGCAACAGACATTGCAGCTCCGAGGCGAACACGATCTCGCCGTTTACACGTGCATAGAACAGTGGCTTCTCACCCGCACGGTCGCGCGCGAGGAGCAGCGTGCGATCGCGATGATCCCAGATCGCCAGCGCGAACATGCCGTCGAGCTCCGCCACCGCGGCGGTCCCTTTTTCGAGGTACAGCGGCAGGATCGATTCGACGTCGGAATGCGAGCGATACGGAAAGTCGCGATACCGCTCGCGGATCGAAGGGGCGTTGTAAATCTCGCCGTTCGCCTCGAGCCAGACCCGTCCGTCAGGCGACTGGAACGGCTGATCGGCGCGCTCGTGCAGATCGACGATCCGCAGCCGCTCGCACCCGATCTGCGCATCGTGCTCCACGAACACCGCGCGCCCATCCGGCCCCCGATGCCGCAGCGCCTCCCCCATCTCCCCCAGCACGAACGGATACCGGAGCGATGCGGCACCGACCATTCCATAAATGCCACACATGAACGGCGCGCATTGTAAGTTCTCCCGGGCGCGCGGCTGCCGCGAGAACGAATTGAAAATTGAAAATTGAAAATTGAAAGATCGGCAACGCAGGAAGCGTGCGGCCGCTATCCGCTTTTTCAATTTTCAATTTTCAATTTTCAATTCCAGCCAACGTGCCGCTCACCGACGGTAAGCAACGTGGCGCCCCCCATCCGCCACCACCCGCCACCCGCGCGCTTCCAGCATCCGCCGCCACTGCTCGTCCTGTTCGCGCACGACGTAGATGCGGCGGTTCGTGGCGGCGAGGGAGCGCTCGAAATACGGCAGCGGTTTGAGCGGCGATGTCGGATCGCTGGTGTAGCGCTCGTAGCGGCGGATCAGGTAATTGCTCGTCATTTCGCTCGCATCGCGCGTGATCACGACGATCGGACGGCGGAGGTAGAACGCGAGTGAGCCGCTGAACGCCTCGACACCGATCACCTGCGTCGACGGTGTCACATGCGGCCGGAGCTCCGCCACGAATCCTTTCGCCGAGCGGCGCGAGCCGATCGCGTCCATCACCGGATCGGCGAGCAGCGGCAGCGCGATGAACGGCAGCGTCAGCGCCATAAGCAGCGTCTCGCGCCGTTTCGCGATCAACGCCAGCATGCCGCCGAACGCGAACGCGATCCCGAACGCCAGCGCCGTCTCGTCCGCCACCGCCGCCAGCTCCGGACGCATTTTCGTGCGCGAGACGAAGAATGATCCAAGCACGAGAATCCCGCCGAGGGACGCCATCACGATCGCAGCACCACGCGTGCGCGCCTCGTCCCAGATCCATGCGATCACCAGTGCGAACGCCGGCATCAGCGGCAGGATGTACTGCGGCCGCTTCGACTGCGAGATCGAGAAGAAGACGAACGGCACGATGATGGCGAGCAGCCAGTAGCCGATTGCCGGGTCGAAACGGCGGAAGCGTTTCCAACTGAACAACGCCACCAGCGACCACGGCAGCGCGCCGCCGATCAGATACGGGATGAAGTACCACGGCGGGCCGGTGCGCTTCAGTTCATCGGTGGCCATGCGCGCGGCGGTCTCGGTGACCAGCACGTATTCGAGAAACTCCGGCACCACCTGCGTCACGCCCCAGACCCACGGCGCGCAAACCGCCACGAACAGCACGATGCCGAGAAGCGAGAAGACGTATCGCAGCGCTTTGCGTTTCCACGCGTACGGCAGCGCCACCGCGAGCACGAGGATGAATGTGACCGGCCCTTTGGTGATCATCGCGAATCCCATCGCCAGCCACGCGAGCACCGACCATCGGTGCGAACGTTCTTCGATGGCCAGATGGAACGCCACCAGGCCGCACGTCGTGAAGAACGTCAGTGCGCTGTCGAAGATCACGGTTCGCGCGAACGCGATCACGAGAGGCATCGACAGAAACACGATCGCCGCGACCCACGGCGCATCCGGCCGCTCCGCTCCCCACACCCGCCGCGCGAAGAAAAACAGCACCGCCGCGGTCGCGAGCGTGAACAAGTACGACGGCAACCGCGCCGCCACCTCCGTCGGCCCGAGGACCTCCATCACCGCCGCTTCCGCCGCGAAATAGACGATCGGCTTGTCGAGATACGGCAGCGTATTCAGCCGCGGCATGACGTAATCGTTCGTCGCCGCCATCTCCCGCGCCACCTCGGCATTGCGCCCTTCATCCGCATCGAACAAAGGATGCCCCCCGAGGTGAATCGTGATCGCGAGCGCCACAACGCAGAGCCAGATTTTGAGGAGGTTCGGAGAGGTCAAGGTGAATCGCGAAGATAGCAGAGGCGGTTCCTCGGTTCCTCGGAGTTCCTCGGAGTTCCTCGGAGTTCCTCGG
>DASVRB010000578.1:0-3817 GCA_036388835.1 Thermoanaerobaculia bacterium
CCACGTCTCCGGCCGCGCGTTCGCGAACAACTTCTCGAAACGCGTCCGATCCGCGGCCGTCGCCTCGAACGCGCAGCGCGTGCCGCTCATCGCCGTCACCGCGATCTTTCCCTCATGATCGATGGTCCAGCCGCCGTTGCCGCGGCCGGTGATGCCGCCCGAGGTCGTGACGGCGACGCGCCACGGCTCGCGCGGCGCTGAAGACTGCGACGCCGCGCACGACATCAACAAAAGAACTGCCACAGCGGAAAGCTTCATCGCGTTCTCCCGGTTGTAGATTTTCCGTACGAAATGCACAGTTTTTCCACAGTTTCTTGCACCCTCAAAATCGCCGTCGTACACTCGCTGCACCACTTGAACGCCAGTCGCATCGACCGGTTTCCCGCGCCTCGTTTCGGCACCAGCTCCGGGAAAACGAATGAAGGAGCAGGCTAATGGCCATTGTCCCCACAGATAAGTTGAAAGCAGCTGAAACGGCTCTCTCGCAGATTGAGCGCCAGTTCGGCAAAGGCTCGATCATGCGCCTCGGCGCGAAGGAGTTCGTCCCGATCGCGGCGATCTCGACCGGCTCGATCGGCGTCGATGCGGCCCTCGGAGTCGGTGGCGTCCCGCGCGGCCGCATCATCGAGATCTTCGGACCGGAATCGTCAGGTAAGACGACCCTCTCGCTGCACGTCATCGCGGAAGCGCAGCGGGCCGGCGGTCTGGCGGCGTTCATCGACGCGGAGCACGCGCTCGACGCGGAGTACGCCAAGAAGCTCGGCGTCGACGTCGACAACCTCCTCGTCTCGCAGCCCGACTCGGGCGAGCAGGCGCTGGAGATCGCCGAGGTGCTGGTTCGCTCCGGCGCCATCGACGTCATCGTCGTCGACTCGGTCGCCGCACTCGTGCCGCGCGCCGAGCTCGAAGGCGAGATGGGCGATTCTCATGTAGGTTTACAAGCGCGATTAATGTCGCAGGCAATGCGCAAATTAACCGCCATTCTTGCAAAATCAAAAACGTCGATGATTTTCATCAACCAGATCCGCGAAAAGATCGGCGTCATGTTCGGCAACCCCGAAACCACCACCGGTGGCCGCGCTCTCAAGTTCTACTCGTCCGTGCGCCTCGACATCCGCCGCACGAACCAGATCAAAGAAGGGGAGGAAGTGGTCGGCTCGCGCGTGAAGGTCAAGGTCGTAAAGAACAAAGTCGCGGCACCGTTCCGCCAGGCGGAGTTCGACGTCGGCTACGGCGAAGGCATCTCGAAGACCGGCGAGCTCCTCGACATCGGCATCGAGCACAAGATCATCGACAAATCGGGCTCCTGGTTCTCCTACGGCGACGTCCGCCTCGGCCAGGGCCGCGAGAACGCGAAGCTCTTCATCAAAGAGAACGTCGACCTCTCCAGCGAGATCGAAGGCAAAGTCCGCCGTCTCCTCGGCATCGGCGGCCGCGAGCTGACGGTCATCGAAGGCGGCGCCGAAGCCGCCACCCCCGCCAAACCGGAACGCATGGTCAGAAAGTGACGGCGGCAAAGCCGCCGTCATCCTGAGCGCGGCGAAGGATCTCCTTCGCCCGCACTCCATCAGCAACCGTAACTACCCCGCGGCGCCGTCCCCCAACGGCGCCGCAATTTTTTGCAGACAGCAACGCCGCCGTGTCGCGAATCGATGGACGCGAACCATCGATGCCCCGATCATAGATGCGCGAATCATGCGTCTCGACCAAGCCATTGCCGCGCGTCACCCCGAGATCTCCCGCCGCAAAGCGCGTGAGCTGATCGCGCAGAAGCGCGTGCTCGTGAACGACCGCCCGGTCGCCGTCGCCTCGCGCGAAGTGAGCGATCGCGATCGCATCACCCTCGTCGAAGAGCTGCGCGATCTGACCGTCATTCGCGAGACCAGCGACTGGGTTGCGATCGACAAACCGCCCGGCCTCTCCACCTCGCCCGCGCGCGAGCGGAAGCAGCGCTCGCTCGAAGAACTGCTGCGCATCCGCTACGGCACGATCTTCGTCGTGCACCGCATCGACACACAAACCTCGGGCGTCGTGGTCTTCGCCAAAACGCGCGCCGCGGCGGCCGAGCTCTCCGCCCTCTTCGCGTCGCGGGAAATCTCCAAGACCTATCTCGCTGTCGCCGAAGGGGCGATCGAGAAAGAGACCACCATCGAGTCGCCGATCGGAGGCAAAGACGCGCACACCATCGTCCGTCCGCTCAAACAACTCGACGGCATGACCCTCCTCGAAGCCGAGATCCTCACCGGCCGGATGCACCAGATCCGCATCCACCTCCGCTCCGTCGAGCGCCCCGTCGTCGGCGACAAGCGCTACGGCTCGACCATGCCCGCGCCGCGCATGCTCCTGCACGCGTGGAAGGTCGGGCACGCGTATTTCGGCGAGACGCTCGTCGCGCCGGTGCCTGCCGATTTTCCGGTGTAACACGACGCGTCGCAAACGTGACGCACTGTGGAGCGGCGGGCTTCAGCCCGCCGCCGTCGTCTCCATATCCGGCGGGCTAAAGCCCGCCGCTCCACAGACTCAACCCAGGCTGCGATACGATCCGCCGCCTGATGGACGAAATGGTTATTCATGCTACGACCGTGATCTGCGTCCGCCGCGATGGCCAGGTGGCGATGGCGGGCGACGGGCAGGTGACGGTCGGCAATACGGTCATGAAACATGGCGCCGCGAAGGTGCGGCGGCTGTATCACGACAAGATCCTCTCCGGTTTCGCCGGCTCGGCCGCCGACGCGTTCGCCCTCTATTCGCGGTTCGAGGCGAAGCTCGAGGAGTACCGCGGCAACATGGAGCGCGCGGTCGTCGAGCTCGCAAAGGACTGGCGGATGGACAAATACCTGCGCCAGCTCCAGGCGATGCTCATCGTCGCCAACACCGAGCGCGCGTATCTCATCTCCGGCACCGGCGATCTCATCCAGCCCGATGACGGCATTCTGGCGATCGGCTCCGGCGGCCCGTTCGCGCTTTCCGCGGCGCGGGCACTGATGAAGCACACGCAGCTTTCGGCGGCGCAGGTCGCCGAGGAAGCGATGCGCGTCGCGGCCGAAGTCTGCATCTACACGAACGACCGCATCACGGTCGAAACCCTTTAATCGATGGTCATCCAATTGCCTGCAACGCTCGAAGAAGCGGTGCTCGATGCCGAGCGCCTCACCCCGAAAGAAATCGTGCGCGAGCTCGACAAGTACATCGTCGGGCAGCGCGCCGCAAAACGCGCGGTCGCGATCGCGCTGCGCAACCGCTGGCGCCGGCAGCAGCTCGCCGCCGAAATGCGCGACGAGATCGCGCCGAAGAACATCATCATGATCGGCCCGACCGGGGTCGGAAAAACCGAGATCGCACGCCGTCTCGCGCGGTTGACGCGGTCGCCGTTTTTGAAAATCGAAGCCTCGAAATTCACCGAGGTCGGCTACGTCGGGCGCGACGTCGAATCGATCGTGCGCGACCTCACCGAGATCGGCGTGAAGCTGGTCAAGGACGAAAAGAACAAGATGGTGCGCTCTTCCGCCGAGCGCAACGCGCGCGAGCGCATCCTCGACATCCTCCTCCCCGACTCGCGGCCTGTACGTGCGCGGCCCGCGTTCGTGGCCGGACCGGAGCCGGAAGACTCGTCGGCCGAAACGCGAGAGAAGCTCGGCCGCTGGCTCGATGAAGGAAAACTCGACGAGCGCGAGATCGAGCTCGATGTGAAGGATCAGGGCGGCTTCCCGTCGTTCGAGATCTTCACGCCGCAGGGCGTCGAAGAAATGGGCGTCAATGTCAAAGACATGATGGGCGGCCTCTTCGGCAATAAAACCAAGCGCAAGAAAATGCGGGT
>DASVRB010000579.1:0-3036 GCA_036388835.1 Thermoanaerobaculia bacterium
AAGCGGCGCTCCTGCATCGCGCGCTCGAGCACTTCAAGCTGAGCGGCATCCGCATCACCACCCGCACCGACGCCCCCCGCGGCTCCGGCCTCGGCGGGTCGTCCGCGCTTTCGATCACGCTCGTGCGCGCTCTCTCCGAGATCGCCGGTCAGCCGGTCGAGGGCGAAGATCTGATCTTCCTCGTGCGCGATCTCGAAACGCGCCTCCTCGGCGTTCCGGCGGGCATTCAGGATTACTACCCGCCGGTCTTCGGCGGCCTCGCCTCGCTCCACCTCAATCCCGGCAAGCCGGCGCGCCATCCGCTGCAGACTCCCGCGCACGATCTCGGCGCGCACATGCTCATGCACTACACCGGCGTGTCGCACTTTTCCGGGACGAACAACTGGGAGCTCTACAAACGCCACATCGACGGTGACGAGAGCGTGCGCAAAGGCCTCGCAAACATCGCCGAAACCTCGATCGAGATGGAGCGCGCGCTCGACGCCGGCAACTACGAGGCGGCCGGCGCGGCGCTGAAGAAAGAGTGGCAGCACCGCCAGTCGATGATCGAAGGCATCTCGACGCCGGAGATCGACTCCGCCATTGCCGCGGCGCTCGCAGCAGGAGCGTGGGGCGGCAAAGTGTGCGGCGCGGGCGGCGGCGGTTGCATCGTCTTCCTCTTCCCGCCCGAGCGCCGCGAGGCCATCGCCGCCGCGCTGGCGAAAGTCCCGGGCCGCGTCCTCGACGTCGCGCCGGTTGCGCACGGAATGACCGTCGAGCGCGATCGCGATGCGCTCGCCCCGACGCCGCGTCCGCGCGTCAACGCACGCCGCGTCGAAGGCGGCACCGTCGATCAGTTGTATGTCTCCGGCGGCACCGGCGCGTATCGGCCGTACGTCCTCGCCGAGGGGATCGTCACGCACATCGAAGGACGGAGCGGCGTCCATCATCAGACGACGCGCACTTACATTGCTCCGATCTCGCCGACCGACGGCCGCGTCATGTGGCATCAGGCGTCGCTCATCGATGCCGAAAAGCTCGACATCCGCGCGGTGCCCGACGCCTCGCATCAGACCGACGTGGTCCTCACCGGCGAAGCGCTGGCGCAGGCCGCCTCGCAGGGAGAGGACGGCTTCCGCCAGTTCCTCGAGCAGAACGAGCGGCTGCACATCTTTCACAACGCCACGTTCGGCATCTACTCCGAGCCGGCCGAGACGCGGCAGGCCTTCATCGAGCGCTGCATGGAAGAGGCGAACCGGAAGCTCGAGGACGATCAGGAGCGCCTGGAGAGCACGTTTCGCCGCCGCATCGACCAGCTCAAGGAACGCTCGCAACGCGAGCAGCGCGAGCTCGAAAAGAACGAAGAGAACATCCGCACCGAGGGGCAGGAAGTGAACGTGGCCTGGGGCCAGACCCTCTACAACATCACCAGCGGCAAGCCGGCCGCGGTCAGCGAGTCGGGCGTCTCCTCCATTCGCGAGACCGACTACCTCGACACCATCGCCCAGATGCAGCGCTCGTGGGACCGCGAGCTGCAGGCCCGCCGCGAAGACCTCACCGCTCAGGCGCGTGCGATCGAAGAAATCTCGATCGTCGCCACCTCCAAGAACATCGAAGTCACCAAGTACGTGATCCTCTGGGCCGCCGCCCTTCCGTGACGGCCGGGAGGATCGGAATACATTCCCCGCCCAATCGTTAGTCCCAGAGCGCGTGATAGCATCGCGCGCTGTGTCGGGCAGTAGCGCAGCCTGGTAGCGTACCTGAATGGGGTTCAGGTGGTCGGGGGTTCAAATCCCCCCTGCCCGACCAACATAAACCCCAATCCCCCCAACAACTTACCGTCTCTCCCGCAAACGGCGGAATGCCAATAACCCATTTTGCGCCTAGTAGCGCGCCTAGTCGTGACGCTACCAAGGCTCCCGAAGCGGGTCTTGAATCGACTTCGCCCGAGTCGGACTCCGCCCGCGCGAGCCCTGCGACGATCGCTTCGGAGGATTCCGATGAGCGAATTCATCGCACGGCACGTGCTCGCAGCCGAACTCGGCGTACAGACCCAGACCATCGCGAAATGGGAGCGGGACGGGTGGTTCCCGGAGCCTGTCCACCGGATCTCGGACCGCCTGATTCTTTACCGGCGAATGATGGTGGACGCCGCGATCGCGGAGCGGCGCGAGCGCACAAGGAAGCGCCAGCCACCGCAGCGCGTCGCGTGAAGCCGCGGAAGCGCGCCCGGACGCTCGCGCAGGGTCTCGTCTACGACGAGGCCACGCGCACGGCGAAGATCTCGATCTACGTCGAAGGGCGGAAGGGCGCGGCGCGGATTCGCCGTACGGTCCATGACGTCTCGAAGGACGAGGCCATGCAGGCGCATGCCTCGCTCCGCGCAAAAGCGAATCGGGGGCGCGAGAAGCTGTCGGCCGTCGCGCCCACATTGCAGACGTTCTTCGACGCCTACTTCGAGCTGATCGCCGAACGGATCTCTGCGTCCACGGCGAGCAGCTATCACCAGACGGCGAAGCGTTACCTGCTTCCGCGTTTTGGCGCATGGCGGCTCTCGGACATCACGGCCGGCGCCGTGAACGTCTGGCTCTTGGAGCTGAAGCGGGAGCGTCGCTCCGCGCGTCTTCCACCGCTTGCCGGCGCGACGCTCAACGGCTACGCGAACATCCTCCGCGCGATCGTGAACTACGCGGTCCGCTTCGACGTGATCGAGGAGAGCCCGTTCAGAAAAGCGTTCGATCGCGAGAAGGTGAACAAGCCGACAAACGAGCTGTCGGAGTCCGAATGCGCCGCATTCCTTGGCGCGTTCAACGACCGCGAAGCGTTCATCGCACGCCTTCAGGCCAAGCACCGCCGCGGCGAGGTCGTCGCGTGCGTGCGCTATCCGACGCCGCGCGTCTTCGGCGGCAGCATGAGGTGGGACAGCGATGCCGCCAACGAGTATTGGGAGCGCTTCCGCGCGCTTCGCCCGTTCTTTGTCGTCGCCCTCACCACCGGCCTCCGCCTCGGCGATCTTTGTCGGCTCTCCTGGAAGGATGTGCGCTGGACCGACGGCTG
>DASVRB010000580.1:0-6313 GCA_036388835.1 Thermoanaerobaculia bacterium
GAGGAGCGTGGCGACGTTCTCCTCGCCGCGATCGACGGCGGTTCTCCGGTAGAGGCGGTTGCTGGCCAGCAATTCCTCGGCGCGTTTCTGTTCGGTGGCGATGTCGACCTCGCCTTTGGGTGTGAGATTGGTGAGCTCGACGAGCACGCGCTCCGATTCGTCGAAGTGGTCGCCCACGACGACGAGGAGGATGCGGTCGCGCTGCTGTTGCGTCGTATCGCCGGCGCGCTGCGAGACCGGCTCGACGTCGCGCGGTGCTTTCACCGAGGCGATCTGTTTCACCGGCGCCGGCTGGTTGCGCTTCGTGACCAGCAGCCCGGCGATGAAGGCGATGGCGATGGTGGCGGCGATCGCGGCGTACTTCATCACCCACGACGTCGACTTGCGGCGCTCGCCGCGCAGACGCCAGGAGAGGCGGTTCCAGACCTGCGCTTCGTACGTCTCGTCGGGCTCGGGTACTTCGATCGGCACGACGGCGTTGAGCACTCTCGAGAGGCGCACGAGCTCTTCGCGGCATTCGTCGCACACATCGAGATGCGCGCGCGAATCGAGCTCGCGGTAGTAATTGACGATCAGATCTTCCTGAGACAAGTGGTTCATACGAGGGACCCCGTGAAAGGCTGCAGTTGCTGGCGAAGCTTCTTGACCGCGCGGAAGACGGTGTTCTTCGTTGCGTTGAGGCGTGTGCCGAGGATCTGACCGATCTCCTCGAGCGGCATGCCTTCGAAATGGCGGAGGACGAACGCGGTTCGTTCGTTCCCGGTGAGTCCGGCCATGGCCGCGGCGATGGCGCGTTGCATCTCCGCGCCGAGGGCGACGCGGTCGGGAGAGGCGTCGTGTGAGGCGATGAGGGAGAGGTCTTCGCCGGCGTCGATGCGGCCGTCGCGGCGCTTGCGCGAGTCGATCAGGTCGAGCGCGCAGTTAATGGCGATGCGATGCAGCCAGGTGGTGAAGGTCGCCCGCGAATCGAACGAGGCGATGGCGCGGTAGGAGCGAAGAAACGCCTCCTGCACCACGTCGTCCGCATCGGCCGCGTTCGCCGTGATCCGATACGCGGAACGGTAAAGCGCACGCGAGTGCCGCTCCACGAGCAGGCGAAACGCGTCGTCATCGCCCCCCCGTACCCGTTCGACCAGCTCGATATCCGTCGGTTCCATTCGATTGTCTTAGACAGGAAGTTGGGGGAGAGGTTAGCTGGTTAGTTTGGGGTGGTTGTCAGTTGTCGGTTGATGTGTTGTTGGTTGTCGGTTGATGTGTTGTCAGTTATCAGTTGTCAGTTGTCTGCACTGCCTCGGCTGACGGCACATCACGAACTGGGGCCCAGGCGAAACACCGCAGACAACCGACAACCAACAACCGACAACAGAACCGCCAGCAACAACAAACCGAATGGTCACCCTCCTCCACACCGAAATCGACGCCCGTGCAGCCGCGCTCGCCGCGGAGCATGAGGGGAAGCTCGAATGCCGTCGCGGCTGCTTCGGCTGCTGTGTCGACGACATCACGGTGTTCGAGGTGGAGGCGGAGCGGATCAGGAGCGCGGCCGGCGCGTTCCTCGCGACGGCCTCACCGCACCCGCCCGGCCTCTGCGCGTTCCTCGGCAATGAAGGGGAGTGCCGGATTTACGAGGTCCGCCCGTACGTCTGCCGCACGCAAGGCCTTCCTCTGCGCTGGATCGACGACGAGGCGGAGGTGGAGTACCGCGACGTCTGCGAGCTGAACGAAGCGGTGAACGTGACCGAGCTCGCGCCGGAGCAATGCTGGTCGATCGGCGAGGTGGAGGCGCGGCTCGCGGAGATGAATGGGGATGGGCGGCGGGTGAGGCTCAGGGATCTGTTCGAATCAGAGCGGAGCGCACGGTAGCCCGAGCCACTTGCAAACCGCCGCTTCGACGGTACGCATCTGGAGCTCGTCGAGAGTGCCCAGCAGACGCAGCGCTCGACTCACGGGCACTGTGACTAAACCTTGAGCGTCGAAGGCGCCGGGCTTGAGAAAAGGAACGGGAACCGGTACCTCGAACTTTGTGCCGCGTGTCGAGGTGGTGCGCGGCACGAGCGTGACGATCGCGCGGTCCTCGTCAGCAATCGGTACGCTGATCGCGACGCACGGCCGTACTTTCGCGGTCATGCCGAGGTCGATCAACCAGACTTCACCTCGGCGCGGGTACTTCAATCGGCGTCTTCCCTCGCGTCGTACGTGAGGAAAAGCTCGTTGGCGGCGGCGACGAGCTCATCGTCGTTCAGTGCGGGACCGGCAGCGATTCGAACAATTTCGGCGAGCACCTCGTCCTTGGTCGCTTGTGGCAGCGACAGGAACTGTTCGATGAGCGCGCGCGCCTCGGCCGTCATTTCACGCTCGCGTTGTACTTGGCCAGCGTCTCATCGCTCTCAAAGTAGAAGACGCGGCCGTCTTTCTGGGAGGCGATGACGGCGGTGGCTTTGTCAACCTGCTTGCCGGTCACCGGGTCGTGCGCGATGCGCTTGTCGGCGTTGTCGGCGAGCGCTTTTTTGCACATTTCGCAGCAGCCGTAGTACGTCTTGCCGTCGACTTCGACCGGGATCTGGTCTTTGCCCATCGCATGCTCGTTGATCATGCAGACGGTCTTCGGCTCGACTTTGGTGAGCGGACCGCTCGGCTTGACCTCGGCCTCGGCGAACGCGGAGACGGCGAGCAGGAGCGAGAGGGCGACGAGGAGGGCGATTTTCTGGCGCATGGCGGTCATAACAATGCGGCCGCGATCTTCTTCCGCATCGCCGCGTCGGGCAAGGGGCCGCGCCCGGCGTTCATGTTCTGCCGCAGATGCTCCGTTTTCGAGGTCGCGGGGATCGCACACGTCACCGCCGGATGGGAGATCACGAATTTGAGGAAGAGCTCGGCCCAGCTCGTCGCGCCGAGGTCTTTTGCGAACAACGGAACGGGCTTGTTGCGCGTCTCGCGAAACAGCGAGCCGGCGCCGAACGGGCGGTTGACCAGCACGGCCACCCCTTTCTCCGCAGCCAGTGGCAACAGGCGCTGCTCGGCCTCGCGTTCCGCGAGCGAGTAGTTGAGCTGCACGAAGTCGATGCCCGGCCTGCGAAGATAGGTGGCGAGCTCGTCGTACGCGCCGGCGGTGTAGTGGGTGATGCCGATGTAGCGAATGCGCCCGGCCGCTTTCCACTCGCGCAATGTGGCGAGGTGCGTATCGGCGTCGACGAGGTTGTGCACCTGCATCAGGTCGATGCGGCCGCGGAGTTTGCGCTCCGAGTCTTCCATCTGCGAGAGGCCCGCCTTCCGTCCACTGGTCCAGACTTTGGTCGCGATGAAGAGGTCGTCGCGCAGGCCGAGCTTCACCGCGAGCTCGCCGGCCACGCTCTCCGAGCGGCCGTACATCGGCGATGAATCGACCACCCGTCCGCCGAGTTGGGCGAAGAGCGCGAGCACGTCGGCGACCGGCTTCCGCGCCGACTCGGATGCGCCGACGTCGAAGCTCTGCCATGTGCCGAGGCCGATGACGGGGAGTTGTTCGTTCGACGAGGGGATCGCTTTCGTGAGCATCGCGGCGGACGGCTTTCCGATCAGTTGCGGTGCGAATGCGGCGCCTGCAAGGAGCGCGATCGCATCACGCCGAGACATTTTCGCGGTCATGTTTTTTCCCGAGCGCGAAGCCGTTTGCCGCCCAGCCGGCAGTGACGCCGATGCCGAGGATCGCGATCGTGCCGATGGTCGCCCCGACGGTATGCAGAGCGCCGACCAGCCACCCGACGAGCGCGTCGTTGCCGCGATACACGAATGTATCGATGAAGTTCTTCGCTTTGTACCGCTCCTCTGGGTCGACGACGGTGAAGATCACCTCGCGCCCCGGCCGCGTGAAGCCGTGCTCGCCGACGCGGTGAATGACCTGCAGCACGGCGACGAGCCCGAGACGCGGAAAGACGGCCAGCGCCGCGAGGCCGCTGCCGATGAGGATCGGCGCGGCGGTGAGCGCGGTGCGCAACCCAAAATGCGTGAGAACGCGCGACGTGATCAGCATCTGCGTCAGCACGGTCATCACGTTGTTGATGAGATCGAGCAATGCGAAGAAGCGGGTGCGCTCGCCGGGGTCGGTGATGGTGCGCTTCACGATGTCGGCCTGCTCGAAGTAGAGGATGGTGGAGACGGTGGTGTAGCAGACGATGATCAGTGCGATGCGCAGCAGCGTCGGCGAGCGGAAGGCCTTCAGGATTCCGGCGAAGACGTTGCCGCCGATCGTGCCCTGCCGTGCCGGCAGGTCGGCGCGCTTCGGCACGAGGGTCGACAGCTCGGCCGCGACGGCGAGAAATCCGGCGGAGATCGGCAGGAGGTTGAGCGGCCCGATCTTCGGCGCGAGGAGGGCGGTGATGGAAGGGCCGGCAATCGCGCCGGCCGTGCCGCCGGCGGCAATGATTCCGTAGAAGCGACGGGCGTCGTGCTCGTCGTACGAGTCGGCCATCAGGCTCCAGAAGACGGAGATGATGAAGAGGTTGAGGACGGAGATTCCGACGAACAATCCGACGCCCCACGCCACGATGTTCGAGGTCGACTGAATGGCCGCATAGGTGATGAGCAGCGCGGCCGCGCAGAGGGCGTACGTGGAGGTGGCGATCCTGCGGCGCGGCACGCGCGCCACGATCCAGCCGAAGAGCGGTACGAGCAGCAACGTGGCGACGAAGGTGGCGGTGAAGAGCCACGGCAACTGCTCGACACCAGCCCGGGCGCCGATCTCATCGCGCACCGGCCGGAGCACGAAATACCCGCAGAGAACGGAGAAAAATGTGAGGAAGGGAACGACGGCACGCATGTCGCGCGCGAAGCTACAGCACCGCCGCGGATGAGGAGTTACATTCGCGCAACGCTGACGAAAATGTGGGACGAAGGGCGGGAGGGGTGGGATGGCCGGCACGGCCGGCGGCGCTGGTTGGCCAAGCCTCGGGCTCGCTGTACTAGCTTGGCGGATTTCGAGCTGACATCCGCGAGGTCACCACAAGCGTGTTGTCACCCAACCTGTCATCCCGAGCGTAGCGAGGGACCTGGGTGGGCGGGTCGCGGGAGGGATGTGCGTCGCGGCGCTTCGCCGTTTCGAAGTGCGGTGGCGCAAGCCACCGCTTTCTTCAGGAGGCGTCAGCCTCCGCCCTCCGCCGAGGCTTGCGCCTCGGCTCACCAAAGCGGCGACTTGCGTCGCCGCACTCCAAACTATTCCGCTTTCAACGTCCCGCACATCGGCATCGATGCGTCGTACGGGTTTCCGACCTGGCCTTTCGGCTGGAGCCACGACTTTTTGATCATCGGGCAGGCGTAGACGGCGGGGCGGGCGCCTTTGGTTGCGGACTGGAGTTTGATCATCGACTCCGAAACGGCGGCGAAGGCCACTCGCGCTTTGGCGAGGTCGGCGCTTTTGGCGACGGCGTCGGCTTCTTTGGCGACGGTGGGGAGTTTTGCTTTCCGCGCGTCGGCGGCGAAGGCGGCGGCGCTCGACTGCACGTCTTTCAGCGAGTTCTTCAGGAAGGCCTGACGCACGTTCTCGTAGCGCGAGAAGAGCGGTGCATTGGCGAAGAGCGGGAGCGCGGCGAGCGCGAGTGCGGCGATGAATGTGCGTTTCATGAGTGTCCTTTCAGGCGTCCGAGGCGCAGATCGCGTTTCTTCATCATCAGAAAAATGACCGGCGTCACGAGCAGAACGTGGATCGTCGACGTAACCATCCCGCCGATGAGTGGAACCGCGATCGGCTTCATCACATCCGAGCCGGTCCCGGTCGCCCAGAGCAGCGGCAGAAGGCCGATGACGGTGGTGGCGACCGTCATCAGCTTCGGGCGGACGCGCAGCAGCGAGCCTTCGACCGTTGCCTCGAAAATCGCCTGTTCATTGACATTACCGGCGGCGATGCGGCGGTCGAGCGCCTCGTGCAGATAGACCACCATCACCACGCCGGTCTGTACAGCGACCCCGTACAGCGCGATGAAGCCGACCCAGACCGCGACCGACCAGTAGAAGCCGTAGATCGCCATCAGGAAGACGCCGCCGACCAGCGCGAACGGCACCGACAGCATGACCAGCGAGGCCTCGAGCGCGGAGTGGAAGGTGAAGTAGAGGATGACGAAGATGATCGCGAGCACGAGCGGCACGACGAGCTGCAGCCGTTTCCGCGCGTGGAGCTGATCCTCGTATTGACCGGAGAACGCGAGCGAGTAGCCGGCCGGAATCTGCAGCTCGCGATCGAGCGCGCGCTTTGCGTCGTCGACGAACGAGCCGACGTCGCGGCCGCGCACGTTGAGTTGCACGAGCGCGCGGAGCTGGCCGTTTTCGGAATTGATCATGGCCG
>DASVRB010000581.1:0-3987 GCA_036388835.1 Thermoanaerobaculia bacterium
CAGGACGGGCTCGTGCACGTCTCGCAACTCGCGAACAAATTTGTCCGCGACCCGCATGAGGTGGTCCGCGTCGGCGATCGCGTGAACGTGCGCGTGGTGACGGTCGATGTGGAGCGTCGCAGGATCGGGTTGTCGATGAAGGAGTAGGCGGCGCCGCTGCGTTTTCCCCTGTCATCCCGAGCGTAGCGAGGGACTGGGCGGGTGGGGCGCGGAAGGTGTGTGCGTCGCGCCCCGCCCGCCCAGGTCCCTCGACTCCGCTCGGGATGACAAGGTGGGAAGAATCGCCGTGCGTCTGGTGGAGCGGCGGGCTTCAGCCCGCCGGCCGTCTGATTGTTCGGCGGGCTAAAGCCCGCCGCTCCACTTAGAGACGACGGGTCGCGAGGCCAGAACCGCCCACTTACCACCTGCTTACCTGCAACCGTTGCCGTCATGGAACGCGCGTCTGGCGGACGCGGCGGGTAGGATCGCAATCGTCCTATGCGAATCCTTCGATACCTATTGCTGGTCGTCCTCGCGTTGCCGTTGTTTGCGGGCGAAAAGTACATCGTCGAATACAGGGCCGGCGCGTTTGCGCCGCAGCTCGATGACGATGCGCCGTGGGTGCGGGTGAGGCGGCACTTTTCGCGTGCGTTTCGTGGCGCGGCGATCGAACTAGGCGAGGGGCAATCGATCGCGGACGTGGCGCGGTTGCCGTATGTCGCGAATGTGTATGTCGACGCGCCGGTGTTCGCGCTCGAAGTTGGACCGAGCTCGTCGCAGCACGTTCCGATGAAGAGCGCGTTCGAGTCGAACGACGCGGTCGCAAACGCGCATCGCGCGGTGAGTACGACCAGCAACGGCAGCGGCGTCGTCGTCGCGGTGATCGATACCGGCATCGACTACACCCATCCCGCGCTCGCCGGCAAAGTGATCGGCGGCTGGGACTTTGTGAATGACGACGCAGACGCGATGGACGATCACCGCCACGGCACGCACGTCGCCGGCATCATTGCGGCGCAGAGCAGCACGGTGACCGGCGTGGCGACGGGCGTTTCGCTGCTCGCGTACAAAGCGCTCAATGCCGAGGGGCGCGGCGATACGTCCGACGTCCTCGCGGCGCTCGAGCGGACGCTCGATCCGAACAACGACGGCAATGCTTCCGATCGCGCTGACGTCGTCAATCTCTCCCTCGGCAACCGCGCCGCGCATCCCGGCGATCCGCTCTCGCGCGCGGTCGAGAACCTGATCGCGGCCGGCGTCGTGGTCTGCGTCGCGGCGGGGAACGAGGGGTTCTTTCACTCGGTCGCCAGTCCCGGCGTCGCGCCGTCCGCAATCACCGTCGGCGCTTCCGACGTCGATGACGACGGACTCCTCGCGGTCGCGTACCTCACCTCGCGCGGTCCGGCCACGCAGAGCGGCGACATCAAACCCGACCTCCTCGCGCCCGGCATGCGCATCCTCTCCACTGGTCTCAATCACGGCTACATTTCGTTGAGCGGCACCTCGATGGCGACGCCGCATGTGGCGGGCCTCGCGGCGCTGCTCCTCGAACAGCACCCGAACTGGACGCCCGCGCGGATCAAGGCCGCGCTGGTGACGACCGCGACATCGATTGCGAATGAAGAAGTGATGGCGCAGGGAACGGGCGCGGCGACGTATGCACGCGCAGCGGCGAACGATCTCGCGGTCGCGCCGACGCAGCTCAACTTCGGTCTCGACGGCGTGCTCTCGCCGACGTGGACGGCAACGCGCCGCTTCAGCGTGCGCAATGAAGGAACGACCGCGCGCGTCGTGCGGCCGCAGGTCAGCGGCACGAGCGCCGCGATCGTGTTGAACGTGACGCCGAGCGAGCTCACGCTCGCGCCTGGAGCGACAGGTGAGTTCGAGGCAGTGATCGCGGTCGACAACACCGTGCTGCCGCGGCCCCCCAGCCGCTCGCTTTCGTTCGGTGGTTACGTGACGCTGGAATGGAGCGGTGACGCGGTGCGCATCCCGTGGGCGTTCGTCCGTGCGGCGCGTGCGACGGTGTCGTACAGCGGCGCGTTTCCGACATTCGCGTGGAGCACGCAAGGGTACCGCTACTCGTCGTTTCAGCAGCTCTCGCAGGATGCCATCGAGGGGCTGCTGGAGCCGGCGGTGTACGACTTCTTCGTTGCGGGGGCGATCGACGGCGACATGCGCCTGATCGTGCGCGAGGACGTGCGTGCCGAGGGCGATGTGCGGCTCGCGTTCGGTCCGGCCGACGCGCCGCATGAAGTGCGGCTCGACGCCGCCGCGGATGGGCCGGAAAAGATGCGGTCGACGTTCGTCCGTGTGCTCCTGCCGCGCGGCACCTCGCTGCTTCTGCCGACGCCGGCGGGCAATACGCTCCACGCGTCGACCTTCTCCGAGCGCGTCGGCTTGCTCGTGACACAGGGCTTCGTCGATCCGTCTGCGCGCACGATCCACATCGCGCAGTTCCCGACGCTGCGAGCGCTTGCCGCGGATCGCACGCTGACCATCGCGCCGAGCCAGTACGCCGCGCAGGAACTGTCGATTCGATTCGCGGCCGGCGCGATTCGGCGCGAGGTCTCGATCATGCCGCGCGACTGGCCGCGCCGCCCGAACGAGCTCGGCCCGATGCCGCCGGTGGCGAAGCTGCAATCGGACGGAAGCGAGTGGCGCGGCACGCTGTACATGACGCCCGAGGTGCATGAGGACTTTGCGGGCGCCGTGCAACTGCAGGGATCGACCGACCGCGATACCGCGGGCGTGCCGAGCGTGATCACGCCAGTCATCCGGCGCAATGCGAACGGCTTCTTCGCATCGCGCGGCTTCGATCCGCCGACCGTCGGAGGGTATGCGCTTCCGGGCGAGACGATGTCGTTCGGCGGCAGCGCCGCGCATTTCGACGCGCGCCTGACCGCGAGCGAGCAGGGGCTGTTCGGCGATCCGGAGCTGCTCGGCACTCGCGACGAAATCCGCCGCCGCGAGCGGATGGCCACTCCGTACACGATCACCGACGCGAATGGCACGCTCGTCTCCTCCGGCGTCCTCGGATACGGCGCGTTCCTCGCCCCTCTCGATCGTCCCGGCAAGTTCCGCGCGGAGTTCAAGCCGCAGCAACTCGAGCTCGAGGGGCGTGCCGTGACGGCGACGCTGACCGCCTCGTTCGACGTGACGTACGGCACCGCGAACGTGCCGGCAATCACGTCGCTGGCGATCGTCGATGGTGTGGGGCGGCACGTGACGCATCTGCCGCGCAACGGCAATGGTGCGCTGATCTTCTCGGCCGCGGCGCACGACGGCACGGCGTACCGGCGCGTGGCCGCCGACAGGACGCGCGTGTTCTTCCGCCGGCGCGGTGCGATGACTTGGGTGCAGCTCAGCGTCGTCGAAACGGGTGAAGACGCAACGGTCGACGAGTCTCACCGGCGCGCACCGGCGGGCGTGATCTTCCGCGGCGATCTGGCCGATGTCTTGCGGCTGCCGGAAGGGGAGATCGAGCTGTCGATCACCGTCGCGAACGAACAGGGAAATCTCGCGACGTGGGAGCTCTCTCCGGCATTCGTGACCGGCGCGCCGAAGCCGACGCCGAAACGGCGCTCAGTACGTTAAGCCCGCACGGCCGGCAGCGGCTTCATAAGAATCTTTTCGCATCGTCATAGGAAAGTCTTAGCAACGCGACAAACGGCCGCTGCTTACATTCAGCGGCATCATGAACAAGCGCATCACGATCATCGTTTCTCTCGTCCTCGCAGCATTGGTCCTGACCGCGACGCTCACCGCCGCGACCTCGAACCGCGCGGCCGCACGCGAGCAGCAGACCGCGGAAGGCGCCGCGAAGGCGCGCGTCAAACGCGGCGAGTACCTCGTCACGATCGGCGGCTGCAACGACTGCCATACGCCGTTCAAAATGGGACCGAAAGGGCCGGAGCCCGATATGTCCCGCCGCCTCTCCGGACATCCGGATTCACTGAAGATGCCCCCCGCGCCGAGCCTCGGCAAGAACACGCCGTGGGTCTGGAT
>DASVRB010000582.1:0-4509 GCA_036388835.1 Thermoanaerobaculia bacterium
GGCGCTGCAGTTTCGGTCGGCGGCGCTGTCGATTCGGTCTTCGTCTCTTGTGTCGGTGCGGGAGCGGGTGCTGTACAGGAGGCGAGGGTTACGGCGAGGACGGCAATGATTCTTTTCACGCGCTGCATTATTTCAGCGTCACAGCTCCAGCGTCATCTCGACCATCGTGTCGCGGAAGCCGAGGCGGCGGAAAAGGCGCTGGGCGGTTGCGTTGGGGGCGGCGGTCCAGAGGATGACGCGCGGCGCTTTGCGCGAACGCAGCCATTCGATGGCGGCGTCCATCAATTGCGCGGCGATGCCGCTGCCGCGCGCTTCTTCCGTGACGGCGATGTCGTGGATGAAGCCGGCCGGACCGCGCAGCTCTTTCCACGACAGCGGCTCGAGCGCGGCGTAAATGTAGCCGGCGATCGTGCCGTCGATTTCCGCGACGAGCACGCGGTTGTCGGGCGAATCGATCATGCTGCCGAGGAACCAGCCGTACCCTTCTTCCGCCGAATTGCCGGCGGCGAGAAAACGCTGCGGATCGAAGTCGTAGTGCGTCCGCATCAGCATCGCCCCGAGCTTGCCGAGGCTTTCCAGATCGCGCTGCTCCGCTTGTCGAATCGTCACTGCCATTCGAGGCGGATCATATCGACGTCGGCGGTCAATCCTTCAATACGCGTCCCGGCAGCGCGAGCGAGACGATCGCCGACATCAACAGCACGGCCGGAAAGACGAACAAGCGCGCGTCGCGCTCCACGCCGCCGGCGGCGATGAGGGCGACGAGGCCGCTGGCGATCACGCCGCCGAGGTAGCGCATCGTCGACAGCGCGCCCGATGCGACGCCCGCTTGTGAGGCCTGAATCGCGCTCATCGCCGCTGCCTGCGACGGGCTCGTGGCGATGCCGATGCCGGCGCCCATCAGGATCAGCGACGGCACCAGCGGCGCGGCGGTGACGAACATCCACGCGCCGGCCGTGGCGGTCGCGGCGCCGACGATGGCGACGATGCGCGGACCGATGGCGTCGGAGAGGCGTCCGCCGATCGGCGAGGCGAGCACCATTCCGGCGGTGAACAGCAGCAGCAGCCGGCCGGTGGCGGCGGGGTTGCGGGCGATGAAGAACGGAAGGAGGTAGATCATTCCGTACATCGCCAGGTTCTGCAGCGCGATGATCGCGCCGCCCGCCGCAAATGCCGAGCGCGCGAAGAGCCGCACGTCGAGCACGGGGTCGCTGGTGTGGCGCTCGTGAATGATGAAGGTGGCGAGCGTGGCGACGGCGCCGAGTGCGAAGCCGACGTGCATCCGCTCGACCGCGACGACGAGCAGCAGCACCGCGAGCGCGAGCAGGGCGCTGCCGGTGAAATCGAACTTCGTCGGCCGCCGCGTTTCGCTTCGCGTTGCCTCGCGTTGCGGCGGCACGAATGCGAACGAGAGCAGCACGACCGGGACGTTGACGAAGAAGATCGAGTGCCAGCCAAAGCGCGCGGTGAGGAAGCCGCCGATGATCGGACCGGCCGCGGCGGCCGCCCCCATGATCGCGCCGAAGACGCCGAAGATGCGGCCGCGCCGCTCCGGCGGAACGCTGTTGCGGAGGAAGGCGAACACGGTCGGAATCGTGAGCGCGCCGCCGAGGGCCATCAGCACGCGTCCGGCACCGAGCACCGGCAGCGTGGGGGAGAACGCGGCGAGCAGTGCACCGAGACCGAACATCGTGCGGCCGAGCGTGAGCACGCGCGACGTGCCGAGGAGATCGGCTAGTTTGCCGGCCGGACTCTGGGCCACGATCGTGACGACGAGATACGCCGTCACGAGCCAGCGCGTCGTCAATGCGGGCGTGGCTGCGAACGCGTTCGTGATGGTCGGCAGCGCGACCGCGATGATCGTCGAGTTGAGTGGTGCGAGCAGCGCGGCGAGACCGAGTCCGACGAAGCGGCGGGTGGTGAGCGCTGGCGTTTCCGCACGCGATGTTGGCAATTGCGCCGGTGCGGCAGTTGCCGGCGCGGTGCGTGTGATGGGCCGCGATTGCAGGAGAAACAGGTGGCCTTTTTCGAATGCGAACTCGAGATCCTGCGCACCGCCAAAGTAAGACTCGCAGCGCGTCGCGAGCGCGTGCAACGCGTGCAGTTGTTCGTCGGTGAGCGATGCGCGATCGACGTCGTGCGCGGCGACGGGCTCTTCGCTCGTGCCGCCGCCGGACGCGAATCGTACGGCGATGTCTTTGCGTCCGATGGTGCGCTCGAGAATCTCGCCGCGTTCGCTGATGCGGAAGCGATCGGGGGTGACGAGGCCGGCCACGACTGCTTCGCCGAGGCCCCAGGAAGATTCGATGACGCGCTCGTGTGCGCCGGTCATCGGATTGCGCGTGAACAGCACGCCGGCCGCGTCGGGATCGATCATGCGCATCATCACGATGCCGATGCGCGGCTCGCCGGTGATGCCCATCTTCGCGCGATAAGCGAGGGCGCTTTCGGTGCGCGCTGATTCGCGGATCGTGATCACCGCGGCGTGCAGCATCTCTTCATTGGTGACATTCAGGACCGTGACGTGCTGCCCCGCGAAGCTGGCGTCGAGCGAGTCCTCGCCGACTGCAGAGGAGCGCATGGCCACGCGCTCGCCGCACTGACGAAATGCTTCGACGATCGACGCCGGATCGTCGTGATCCCACGAAATTGCGAAGCCATCCGGCACCGGCAGGCCGGCGTGCAATGCACGAGCGAGCGACGCAGCTTTGCCGCCGAACTGTTGTTCCGACTGTGCCTGTGCGAGCGGGACGAGCGTCACGGCACGACCTGAACGGTGCCGCTCGCGCCGTCGATGCGGATGCGCGCGCCGTCGTGAATGAGCTCGGTCGCGTTGCCGGTGCCGACCACTGCCGGGATGCCGTACTCGCGCGCCACAAGCGCGGCGTGCGAGAGCGTGCCGCCGCGATCGGTGACGATGCCGCTGAGCAGCGGGAGCAGCGCGTTGTACGACGGCGTGGTGGCGCGCGCGATGAGAATGTCGCCTTTCTGCACGCGGGCCATGTCGCGCGGCGTGAGCACGAGTCGCGCGGTGCCGGTCACGTTGCCGGGACTGGCGGCGAAGCCGCTGACGGTGGTGCCGCTCTGTTTGTCGCGCGACACGAACATCTCTCCCATGATGATCCGCACGGCGCGCTCGGCGCGCGCGGCGGCGGGGGGAAACCATTCGATCGGCGGCGGCCCGGCGGGCGTGCCGCCGAGAAACGGGGGAGCGTCGTCGCTGGTGTGCGTGAGACGGAACTTCACGTCGGCCGCGGCCTGATCGGCGGTGCGGTCGTTGCCGCCGCGCAGCATCGACTTGAGCTCGGCGGGCGTGAGCTCGACGGCGTGCTCGAGGTCGTGCAGTTTTCCTTTGGCGGCGAGGCGGCGGCCTGCTTCGAGAATGGCGCGGCGCGTCAATCCGGCGGACCACATGTCGTTCAAATAGGTGCGCTCGTCGCGAATGCGATAGGTGAGCCGCGCCTCGTGCAGCAATTGGTCGAATTGCTGCCGATGCTGCGCCGGCACTTTGTCGCGCAACGCGGATTCGCGCTGCTTCACGTCGGTCTCGCTGCTGGCGGCTTTCTGCGTCATCGCGGCGCGGATGTTCCCGACGAGCAGCTCCGGCATTTCGGCGAGCGTGAGATCGGCCACGTCGTAGCCGGTGACGAGGCGCACGCCGGTTTTATCAATGTAGCGGCGCGCGGCTTCACCGACGGCATCGGTGCGTGCGATGAGTGTGTCGATGATGGCGGCGTGGTCGCTGCCAGAGAGGAGTGACTGCGCGTCGCCGTTCGCCGCAAGAGCGCGGACGAGCGCTTCGAGCTCCTCATTGGCCCCGAGCGACACGCGGCTCGCTCCTCGAAACAGCGGCAATACCTCGGCGGGCGCGAGGCCGGTCCACTCTTTCACGTGCGCGAGAAAGTCGCCGGTCGGCAGCATGCCGGTGGCGTTGAGGCTGTGGTGCAGGATCACGGCGCGGTCGATGGCATCGAAGCAGCGCTCGAGGTGCGCAATCAATTGTTCGTCGCTGAGCGCGCGAAGGTCGACGCGCTGCAGCTCGCTGTTCTCTTTGGCGATGGCCGGTTTCCATTCGTCGTCCCAGCGCTTCATGTCGTCGCGCCACGACTTTGTCTCCCACACTTCGTTGATGCGGCGCAGGCGTTTCCGGATTTCGGGATGGACGTTCATCAGCAGCTTGAAGACGAGTTTGGGGGGAGTGCCTTTCGCCGACTTCGGCGCGCCGACAGGGCGCGCGCAGGCGTAGATGAAGCGATTGACGGCGGCGAACTCGAGGCCTTCCAGCAGCATCCCGTAGCGCGCCATCCCCTCGCGAAAACCGATCGTGGCGGCGGCGGGAAAGGAGGAGGCCATGGAGCGCGAAAGCGGCCGCTGCATATGCGTGGACTCGAGCTCCCACACACCGGGTCCCGGAGGAGTGAAGTCGTTCGGATTGAGCATGCGCGGATGATAGCGGAGCGTTTGGAGTGCGGCGACGCCAGGCGCCGCTTTGTCTGGGCCGCGACGTCA
>DASVRB010000583.1:0-8785 GCA_036388835.1 Thermoanaerobaculia bacterium
GCACCTCCGGCTCGCGCATGGCCACGACCGAGCAGGTTCCGATCGACGCCACGCCGCTCACCAACCTGCCGCAAAAACTGACGCCGCTGGTCGGACGCGATCTCGAGCGCGACGACGTCATCGCGCTGCTGCATCGCGACGACGTGCGCCTCGTGACGCTCACCGGTCCCGGCGGCACCGGCAAGACGCGCCTGAGCCTCGGCGTCGGCGCCGCGATGTTGCGCGATCTCGAAGACGGCGTCTGGTGGGTCTCGCTCGCGCCCGTTCGCGAGCCGCGCCTCGTGATCGCGGAGATCGGCGCGGTGTTCGGCGTGCAGGAAGGGGGCGCGCCGCTGCTCGACGCGCTGAAGCAGGCGCTACGCGACAAGGAACTGCTGCTCGTCCTCGACAATCTCGAGCAGGTGCTCGACGCGGCGCCGCTCCTCGGCGAGCTGCTCGCGGCCGCGCCGCGCGTGAAGGCGCTGGTCACGAGCCGCTCGCCACTGCGCATCGGCGGCGAGCGCGAATACGCGGTGCCGCCGCTCACGAATCCGCCGCTCGATCTCCCGCTCTCCCCCGACGCCATCGCGAATTACGCTTCGGTGGCCCTGTTCGTTGCGCGCGCGATGGCGGTGAAGAGCGATTTCGCATTGACTGCTGAAAATGCGAACGCCGTCGCGGAGCTCTGCGTCCGCCTCGACGGACTGCCGCTCGCAATCGAGCTCGCCGCCGCACGCGTCAAAGTGCTGCCGCCACAAGCAATGCTCTCGCGCGTCGAAAACCGCCTCAAACTTTTGAGCGGCGGCTCGCGCGACCTCCCCGAACGCCAGCAAACCATGAGCGCCGCTCTGTCGTGGGGATACAACCTGCTCGACAGCGCGGAACAGGAGCTGTTTGCGGCGCTCAGTGTGTTTCGGGGAGGGTTTGGTTTCGAGGAGGCAGAGAAGCTGGTTCAAGGGTGTCAGGTGTCAGGTGTCTGGGGTGTTTCGCCCGGGCGAGAAACCGCAGACACCCGACACCCGACATCCGACACCACAATCGACGGCATCGCGTCCCTCATCGACAAAGCCTTCCTCCGCCGCGATCCCGCTTCTCGTGACGAGGCGCCGCGATTCACGATGTTGGAAACGATTCGCGAATACGGCCTGGAGTGCCTCGGCGAGCAGGGGCGGGGCGAGACGTTGCGCGATGCTCATGCGCGCCTGATGGTCTCGATTGCAGAAGAGAACGAGCTCGATGCAGAACGGCTGGCGAACGATGCCGACAATTTCCGCGCCGCCGTCGAGTGGTGCATTGCCGCGGGCGACGCGGAGCTCGCATTGAGGCTCGGCGCGGCGCTCTGGTGGTCGTGGTATGTCGGCGGCCACTACGACTCCGGCCGCAATGCACTGGAGAAAATCCTGGCCGTTCCCGGTGGTGGCGATGTACCGGTCCGCGCAAAAGCATTGACCGGCGCCGGCGCAATGGCGTTCCTGCAATGCGATTACGAGCGCGCCATCGAGCTGCTCGACTCCAGCATTGCGCTCGCGCGCAAACACGAAGATCCGATCAGCCTCGCGCGTGCGCTGCAGTTCCGCGGCTCCATTGCACGCGAGCGCGGCGAATATCAGGAAGCGATCGACCTCCATTTACTGTCGCGCACGATCTGGATCGAGCTCGAAGACCGCGCCAATGCCGGCCGCTCGCTCAATTACGTCGCGTTTGCGGCGTGGCTCAGCTGCGACTTCGATCTCACCACAGAATATTGTGAAGAAACGTTGCCGCTGTTCGTCGGCCGCCGCGATACAGAAGGGGTGGCCTGGTCGCTCCTGAACCTCGCCGCGGCGTCGCTCTATTCGGGAAAACTCGATCGCGCCGAGGAGCGGCTCGAAGAATGTTTGTCATGGTCGCGCGCCGGCGGCTTCCGCGAAGGCGTAGCCTGGTCGCTCAATCTCCTCGGCTGCGTATTACGCGCCCGCGGCGACGACTGGCGCGCCGAGACGATGCTCCAGGATTCATTACGCTTGCACTGGGAGCTCGGCGACCGCTGGCGCAGCGCCTCCGTATTAGAAGCCCTCGGCGGAATCCGCCGCGACCCGCGCTTCCTCGGCGCCGCCGCCGCATTACGCGCGAAACTCGGCACGCCGGTGCCGCCAGTCGAACGCCCACAATACGACGTTGATGTAAACGAAGTCGGAGTTTCGCCGTTCGGCGTCGCCGATGCAGTGGAACTGGTGTTGTAGGCCCCGGCGTGGACACGCCGTGCCGGCCACGCTCTCGTGACTCGCGATGTGAAGCGCTGTCACTGCGAAGAACTCCCCACGACGGCTACTCGGCCTCACGTAGGGACACACCAGTGACGGCTCCTCGGCCCAGACACCGTGTTGCGGCGATGACGCAAGCTCAATCTTAGTTCGTAAGCCGACATCGCTCAGGGCGGGAGAATGTGAAACACTCCGCGGATGCCGAAACAGGTCACGCTCTTCGAAGTCTTCCTATCATCACCGTCTGATGTCGCAGCGGAACGAAAAGCGCTGGCTCATGTCATTCAGGAGTTAAATGCGACGTGGGCCGCCACACTTGGAGTGCAACTGCAATTGCTACATTGGCAGACGCACACTCACCCCGCGATGGGAGCTGACGCTCAGGCAGTGATCAACCAGCAGATCGGCGATGCCTACGACGTATACATCGGCATCATGTGGTCACGATTTGGCAGTCCAACGCCCCGTGCGGGTTCCGGCACGGAGGAGGAGTTCGATCGTGCCTTGAAGCGCGCGACACAGAGCGGCGGCCGCGTCAAAATCATGTTCTACTTCAAGAACGATCCGCTTCCGCTGACAGAAATTGACCACGAACAGCTGAAACGCATTTCCGAATTCAAGGCGAAGCTGCGTGAGCAGGGTGTGCTGTACAGTGATTATCAAGGCGACTTTGCTGATCACGTTCGAATCCATCTCTCTCGAGAGATAATCGATTTTGTTAATTCGTCGCGTGATGCAGTATCGGCTACGCCCGGCGTCGCCGCGAGATCAGGCACCCCGGATACACCTGCCCGCGAAGACGAGCCCGGCGTATTCGACGGCATCGCGGCGTTCTACAGGCATTTAGGGGTGGCTGCTGAGGGACAATCGCGAATAACCGACGCTATTAATGTGTTAGGTGACGCATTCGTGCGGCGGACGACGCAAATCACGTCGTCTGACGCAGGTGAAATAACGCTAGATTTTCTGCAGGAGGTCGCCGACCTCTCGGCCGGCGACCTCGACAAGTTCGCGACGGCTATCGAGGCAGAACTCCCTGTTGTGGACGAGGAGTTCCGCGCGGCAATTCAAACGTATTCCGTGATATTGCCGCACCTATCACAAATGGGGGTTGGAGGCGAACAACAGATCTCTCGAATGCGGGAATTTCTGCCGGGGTTCTTGAGCCAAATCGAGTCTACAGCCGACTCTGCACGCGGCTTTCGCGAGACGATTAGTAGCACCCCGCCACTGACGTCTGCACACAGCCATGCGCGTAAGCGCGCGGTAAATGCACAGGATCGAATTCTCGAACAGTTGGCGCAGCAGGCGGCGTTGGTACGACAGTTGATCGATTCATTGCCGCCATCGACAGAGACGTCGATCGAATAACCGGAGCATTAATTCGTGCGGAGAGAGACACCAGTCCTTGTCATACCTTTTCCGTCAGGCGCTTGAGATTCTTCTTGTAGCGGTCGCTCCACCAGACACTCAAGACGCCCCCGCCCGAATCCGCTCCAGCGTCTCTTCATGCCGCAACAACGGCTGCATTTCGTCGACTGGAAATTGCTTCGGGTAGAGCCGCGCCAGAGCGCTGGCGATCTTTAATCCGAGATCTACAGACCGCAATGCGCGCCGATCGGTGATGCGAATGCGCACGCCGCCGCATTCGTCGCCTTTGTGAATGCTGGCCGTTGGTGTGAAACGCACCGGCGTCAATTGCACGCCAGGCACATTGATTTCCGCGGCCAGACGTGCGCCGTCGATGTATGGCGCACCGAGGATCTCGAAGGGGGTGTCCGTCCCGCGCCCTACTGAGATGGCGCGCTCCATCAGACCGATTCCGGGATAGAGGCCGGCCGCATTGAGCGAGCGCATGTTTGGCGAGGTATTGACCCACGGGAGGCCGGCTTCATCCTGCCATTGCTCGCGTTTCCAGCCTTTCACCGGAATGACGGTCAGTGCGACGTCGATCTTTCGTTCATCGCGGAATTGCTCCGCCAATTCGCCCACTGTCTTTCCGTGGCGGATCGGGAGCGGGTGCCAGGCGACGAAGTTCGTCGGACCTTCGAGGAGCGGACCTTCCACAATGTCGCCGCCGATCGGATTGACGCGGTCGAGCACAACGAAGCGGATCTTCGCCTCGGCCGCCGCCTCCATCGCCAGTCCCATTGTGGAAATGTAGGTATAGAAGCGCGTGCCGATGTCCTGGATGTCGAAGACCAGCGCGTCGAGATTCGCGAGCTGCTCGCGTGCAGGCTTGCGGCGCTCGCCATAGAGACTGAACACCGGAATGCCGTGATAACGCTCGTCCGTCACGTTCTCGTGATCTTCCGTGCCGCGCAGGCCGTGCTCCGGCGCAAAGATCGCGGCGAGCGTCACGCCCGGCGCGCTGCGCAATAAATCGACTGTCGGATTGCCGGTGCGGTCGATTCCGGTGTGATTCGTAATGAGCCCAATGCGCATCCCGCGCAGCGCTGCATAGCCGCTGGCGTGCAGGACGTCGATGCCGTTCTGTGCGTCGCCGCCGCCGATCACGAATCGCACCCGCGGCCGCGCCGGCGTGAAAACCTCGTCCGCGAGCGATTCGGCGACCAGTGTGCCGAGGCGGTGCTGGAGCGCGACCACGCTCCCCTTCCCGTCCGGGTGCACGCGATTCGAGAGAAAGACATAGAACGTTTGCGACGCGGGGTCGATCCAGAGAAAACCGCCCGTCCAGCCGGTGTGTCCGAACGATCCTTCCGGGAAAAGCTCGCCGCGCGGACGACTGTAGACCGAGCCGAGATCGAAGCCGCCGGCGCGCTGAATCGCCACTCCGGCCGGCGTCGCCGGCTCGGTCATTGCGCGGGGAAACACGCCGCCGCGCAGGACCGCCCGTGCGAATTTCGCGAGATCGTCGACTGTCGTGAACATCCCGGCGTGACCGGCCACGCCTCCCATCGCGCGGGCGGTCGGATCGTGCACCACGGCACGCAGGCCGTTCTCCGTCGGAGCGACACGCCCCTTCTGCTTCGGACGGAACGCGGTGTCGTTCATCCCGAGCGGCTTGAACACGTTCTCGCGCGCGAAGACGTCGAGCGGCTGACCTGATGCTCGGCGAACCACTTCGCCGAGGAGGATGTAGTTCACGTCCGAGTAGCGGAAGATCGCGCCGGGGCGATTGAGCGGCGTTTCCGCGAGCGCGCGCCGCACCCCTTCTTCATAGCCGCTCCACGAGCCACCGTCGATGCCCGAACGGAGCCCCGACGTATGCGTCAGGAGGTGGCGCAGCGTGACAGACGCGTCAGTAAACTCGGGAAGAATCCGTCGTACCGGTTCGTCGAGCTGCAGCTTCCCCCGCTCGATCAGCAGCCAGATCGACGGCGCGGTGGCCACGACCTTGGTCAGCGATGCCGCGTCGTAAATCGTGTCGCGCGTCGTCCGCTCGAGGCGCGGCGTCACGGCCCGATTTCCATACGTCCGGACGAGCTCCTCTCCATCATGGTGGATCAGGAGCACCCCGCCCGGGATTTTCTTTTCCGCGATCGCGTCGCGCACCGCGACGTCGATCTCTTCGAGCTTGTAGTCGTGGAAGGTCGCAGCGACGAGTACGAAAAAGACGACGGGAAGAAAAAGAATGGTGCGCTTCACCTGGCCATCGTACCGCGGCGGCAGCTCCCAGAAACCAGCGCTTATATGTAAGTAAGCCTGGCGGGAAAGAATTGACAAAGATTCGTGATCCCGTAAAATCCGCGGCGTCCCAAGACAACCGAATAAACGCAAAACCGCCGCGAGGCGGTGACTGCAAAGCCGCGGATCTCTACTGTGCCCTTTCGGGGATTTGTGTGTGTAGAGACTGCCGGGCTGCCGTTGTGCGGGTCGAAATCTTTTTTCTCGAAGAGGAGACTTGTATGAAGAGACGCAGTTCAGCAGTTTTGGTGGCGCTCTGCCTCAGCGCTACGTCGATGATGGCGGCGCAGTCCGCAGACCGTCAGGCCACTGACAACGGAGTGCGGACGGCAGTGGATGCGAACGGCAACCTCCGCCAGCCGACAATCGAAGAACACCGCGCGCTCGACGCGGCCACCGCGGCCCGCCCGTCGATCATGCGCGTCGTGACGCTCAGCAGCACCGGCGGCGCCTCGGCATCGGTCGACGAGAGCAACGACCACACGCTCGTCGCGCGCACCGACATGGACGGCAACATCGTTCTCATCTGCACCGACGACAGCCACGCCGCGGCGACGTTCGCGGCCTCGACGGCGCCGATCGACACGATCCTGCGCCTCAAGCCGGCCCAGCGCCGCGCGGAGCGGGAGTAACCGATGAAGAAACGCGCACTCCTTCTGCTCGCCTCGCTCCTCCTCGTCCCGACGCTCGCCTTCGCGAACGCACAGATCATCATCATCAACGGCGATGCGCCGGGCGTCGGCTTCAACGACCCGACTCCCGCGGTCCCGGTCGGCGGCAACAACGGCACGACCATGGGGCAGCAGCGCATGAACGTGTTCCTCTACGTCGCCAGCATCTGGGCGGCGGCCCTCGACAGCCCGGTGCCGATCACGGTCCGCGGCAACTTCGGTCCGCTCTCCTGCAACGCCACCTCGGCGACCCTCGCCCAGGCCGGCGCGCGCAGCGTGTACGGCAACCATCCGAACGCCCGTGAGACCAACACCTGGTACCACATCGCGCTCGCGAACAAGCAGGCCGGCGAGGATCTCGCGCCGGTCGGCGGCCCGGTCAACCCGGACGATCTCGGTGTCAGCTTCAACTCGAACATCGGTACGCCGGGCTGCCTGCAGAACTCGGCCGGCTGGTACTACGGTCTCGACACCAACACCCCGGCCGGCAAGACGAACGTCGTCGCCACGCTGCTCCACGAGTTCGGCCACGGCCTCGGCTTCTCGAACTTCGTGAACCGCATCACCGGCGCGAACTTCGGTGAGCCGACCATCACCTGGCCGGACATCTACCAGAAGCGGATGTTCGACAACACGATGCAGATGTACTGGGACCAGATGAGCGCCTCGCAGCGCCTCACCTCGCGCCTCAACAACGGCAACCTCGCGTGGGCGGGAGCGACGGCCAAAGCCGAAGCGCCGAGCGTCCTCTCGCAGGTCGGCCGCTTCCGCATCGACTCGCCGTCGTCGGTCGCCGGCAACTACGGCATGGGCTTCGCGGAGTTCGGCCCGCAGCAGACCGTTTATCCCGGCCTCTCCGGCCAGCTCGTGCAGGCCATCGACGACATCAACGCGGCCGGTCCGTCGAACGCGGACGGCTGCACCGCCATCACCAACGACGTGAACGGCAAGATCGCGTTCGTGAACCGCGGCACGTGCGGATTCGCGATCAAGGTCAAAAACGCCGAGCTCGCGGGCGCCATCGGCGTCGTCGTCGGCGACAACGCCGCCGGTCCCGTCGTCGACATGGGCAGCTCGGGCGATGGTGCGTTCGACAAGTCGATCTCGATCCCCTCGGGTCGCGTGACGCTGGCCACCGCCAACACCATCCGCGCCGGCCTCGCCGCCGGCACGGTCATGGTGAACCTCGGCGTCGATCCGGTCTCGCCGCTCCGCGGCACCGACAGCCAGGGCCGCGTGCTTCTCTACGCGCCGACCACTTTCATCAGCGGCTCCTCACTGTCGCACTGGGACACGAGCGCCACGCGCAACCTGCTGATGGAGCCGTCCAGCACGATGAACCTCCGCCACAGCGTGAAGTCGCCGGATGACCTCACCCTCGCGCAGATGCGCGACATCGGCTGGTACCCAGATGCGGACGTCGACCTCGTCGAGGACGGCGACGACAACTGCCCCAACGCCGCGAATGCCGATCAGGCGAACTACGACGGCGACGCGCAGGGCGACGCATGCGACTCGGATGACGACAACGACGGCGTCGCTGACGTGAATGATGCGAATCCGTACTCGAACATGCAGCCGACGGTGGTCATCAACGGCTGCAATTCGAACGCGCCGAACGTCGTCTTCCCGAACGGCCAGACGCTGATGGACCGGATCGCCGCGATCACCGCGAGCAACCACGGCCAGTTCGCGAGCGCGGTCAGCGCGGTGACCAACGAAGCGAAGGCGCTCGGCCTCCTCACCGGCGCCGAGAAGGGCGCGATCCAGAACTGCGCCGCCGCGAAGTAAGCACTCACTCGATTCACAAAACAGCGAAAGGGCCGGAGCGATCCGGCCCTTTTTCATTGCGCCCGAATCGCGCGCATGGCCGCGCGCTGCATCACCGGCTGCGGCCCCCACGCACAGACGAACGTGCTCACGTCCGCGAGCTCGCGCAGGATGTACGGACTGCCG
Source organism: Thermoanaerobaculia bacterium (assembly GCA_036388835.1). Taxonomy (GTDB): domain Bacteria; phylum Acidobacteriota; class Thermoanaerobaculia; order Gp7-AA8; family Gp7-AA8; genus QHVT01. The sequence goes on from DASVRB010000583.1 coordinate 8,498, forward strand.
AACGAGATGGCGATGGTCTTCCGCGCATGCTCGCGCGCGAGTCGCTGGATGTGCTCCGGAACCGCGATCGTGCCGGCGCCGGAGCGCGGTCGAATTGCGAGCAGCAACAGGAGCACGTCGGCGTCCTCCGCGTCTGCGTTCGCCTCCAGGCCGACGTCGATCGCATCGCCGTGCGGATTGACGATCACGATCGCGAGCTTCCGCGCGCGCAACGGCAAGAGGTCGTGCGTATCGCGGACGATGCGAATGGCGCGATCTGCAATCCGATCCCGTGGAGCGGCGGGGGGG
>DASVRB010000584.1:0-6372 GCA_036388835.1 Thermoanaerobaculia bacterium
TCTGCGATCGGAGTGAAAGCGGCGACTGGCGTCGCCGCACTCCAAATTACATGTCGATGCGGAACAGCGCGCCGCCGCTTTCGCGGTTCGACAGGCTGAAGCTGAAGCCGTGGTTGGCGAGGATTTCGTGGACGATGGTCAGGCCGAGGCCGCGGCCGTCGCGTTTGGTGGTGAAGAACGGCGTGAAGAGATCGGCGCGGATCGACTCGGCGACGCCGGGGCCGCTGTCGGCGACTTCGAGCACGCCGTCGTTGAAGCGCGCTTCGAGCTCGCCATCGCGCTCGATGGCGTCGACGGCGTTGCGAAAGATGTTGAGCACGACCTGCTCGATCTGATGCGCGTCGATGTCGTAAGCGCCGCGGTCGCCGAGGTCGAGCGCGAGGCGGATGTTCCGCGCCTCGAGCTCTGGACGGAGCAGCGCGGCCACGCGCTCGACGAGCTCCGCGACACCGGCCGGCGTGCGATGCGGCGGCGGAATGCGCACCACGTCCGCGAACGCGGCCATGAAGCGGTTCAGCGCGTCGATGCGCGCCGAGGCAATGGTGAGCGCGGAGGTGAAATCACCGCGATCCGCTTCCCCAACTTGCGGCGCGTAACGCAATGACGACTCGAGCAGCGAGCGCACCGCGCCGACGGAGTTGTTCACCTCGTGCGACATCATCCGGATGAGTTTTTCATACGCCGCTTTCTCCGACAGTCGCAGCTCCTCGGTGAGCTCTTCGATCACATAGAAGCTCTTCGAAAAACCGCGATCGCGGAACTCCGCGCGGCTCACTTTCAGCCGCCGCGAGCCTTGCGAAACGAGACGCGACTCGCCGGGTGCGAGCTGCGGCAGCGGCTCGCTTCCGAGCAGCCGCACCGCCGCCGGATTGCGCCGCTCGACGTTGCCGTCGAAGTCGCAGATCACGATCGCGGCCGGCGACGCTTCGACCAGTTTCTGCAGCAATTGATGCTGCTCCTGCGAGATCAGCCGCTCCTCGCGCAGCCGGTCGATCATGCCGTTGTAGACGTCGATGAGCGTGTCGAGCTCGGGATGTCCGACCGGCATGAAGCGCGACGTGAAATCGCGCTCCGCCATCAACTCCGCCCCGGTCTGAATGAGCTCCAGCGGCTCGAACAACCCTCGCATCAAGCGGATGCTGATCAGCACCGAGACGACGAACACCCCCTCGACGACAAACAGCAGCATCGGCCGCTCGATCAGAATGAACGTCGCCGCCGCCGCAAGCACCGCATGCAGCGCGATGAGGTAGAGGGTGATTTTGGAGCGGAGGGTCATTTGGTTTGGTGCCTCGGGGCCTCGGTTCCTCGGTGCCTCGGTTCCTCGGTTCCTCGGTTCCTCGGGTTCCTCGGGTTCCTCGGGTTCCTCGGAGTTCCTCGGAGTGGAACCCATTCGCAGTAGATGGTCACGTCCGCGGCGCGTGCGTCAACAACGACATCATCCCCCGAGGAACCGAGGCACCGAGGAACCGAGGAACTCCGAGGAACTCCGAGGAACTCCGAGGAACTCCGAGGAACTCCGAGGCCCCCCGTCACTCCCCCGCAATCCCATACTTTTCGAACCTGCGATACAGCGCGGCGCGCGAGACGCCCAGCGCTTCGGCGACGCGGGAGATGTTGCCGTCGTAGTGCTTCATGCATTTCACGATCATCCGCTTCTCCAGTTCGTCGAGGGTGATCGTGCCGGCGTCGGGGAGCTCGACGTCGCGGCGTTCGGTGGAGGAGCCGTCGCGGACGGCGAAAAAGTCGTCGACCTCCAGCTCGCGTCCGCCGCGAATGAGGACGGCGCGGTCGATGGTCTGCCGCAACTGGCGAATGTTGCCCGGCCAGTTCTGCGAGCGCAGCCACTCCATCGCCCGCGGCGAGATCGTCTCGACCTCGGTGCGATAGGCCTCGTTCGCGAGCCGGAGGAAGTGAGTCGCGATGCGCGGGATGTCGCCGCGGCGGTCGCGCAGTGGCGGGAGATGAATGTTGATGAGGTTGAGGCGATACAGCAGGTCTTCGCGGAAATCGCCGCGTTGCACCATCTCGTGCAGCGGACGGTTCGTCGCCGCGACCACGCGCACGTCGACCGTTTTCGGCCTGCTCGAGCCGAGCACTTCGAACGTCCGGTCCTGCAGCACGCGCAGCAGCTTCACCTGCGACGACGAGTCGAGCTCGCCGATCTCGTCGAGAAAGATCGTGCCGCCGTCGGCGTGCTCGAAACGTCCGCGCCGATCCTGCCGCGCATCGGTGAATGCGCCGCGCACGTGGCCGAACATCTCGCTCTCGAACAACGTCGACGAGATCCCGCCGAGGTTCACTTTCACGAAGGCGCCGCTCCGGCGGCGGCTGTTGCGATGCACCGCTTCCGCGACCAGCTCCTTGCCCGTTCCGCTCTCCCCGGTGATCAGCACCGACGCTTCCGTCGGCGCGACGCGACCGATCATCTCGAGGAGCCGCATCATCTTCGCGTCGCTGCCGATGATGTTCGAAAAGTCGTACTGCTCGTCGAGCTCCGCGCGCGTGAGGTCGGGTTGCGGCGCGCGTGCGGCCACGAGTTTCAGCGCCGTTTCGACCGATTGCAGCACCGTCGCGTTTCCCCACGGTTTGGTGATGAAGTCGGCGGCGCCGCGCTTCATCCCTTCCACCGCGAGCTGAATCGAGCCCCACGCCGTCATCAACACGACCGGCATGTTCGGCTCTTCACCGCGAATGCGGTGCAGCAGGTCGAGCCCTTCCTCGCCGGTCGTCTGCCGGCTGAAGTTCATGTCCTGAATGACGAGCCGAGGTCGCTCGCGACGCAGGATCGCGAGCGCCTCCATCGGCTCGTGCGCCGACACGGTCGCGTAGCCGTGCTGCTTGAGGAGCAGCGCCAGCGACGCGGTGATCGACGTGTCGTCATCGACGATGAGAATCGGCGCGGTCATTCGTGGTTCAGAGACTCATTCGTATCGCAGCGCGTCCGCCGGTTCGAGGCGCGACGCGAGCCAGCTCGGATAGAGACCGCAAAGTACCGTCAGCAGGTAAATCGTCGCAACCGCGGCCGCGAAACCGGTCGTGAATGCGGACGGTGTGACGACCGAGAACGCGCCGAGGATCGGCAACTGCAGGATCACGATCGCGCCCGCCACCAGGGCGAACGATGCGAGCAGGATGACCTCCGCCAGCACCTGCCGGTGCACGGCAGCGCCGGGCGCACCGACCGCGCGGCGCAACGCGAGCTCGCGCGTCCTGCGCGTGACGTTCTGCCACAGCACACCGGTCAATCCGAGTGCGACCATGGCGATGAGAAACAGGCCGACGATCGCGGCCGCCGCGATTGGCGCGACCGCGAGACGGAGGCTCTGCGCGCGCGTCTGCGGCAACGGGCTGATCGTGAAGGTCACGCCGGGTGCGACCTGCTGCAGGCGCTTGATGACCGTTTCTTCGAACGCGCCCGGCGTGCCCGGATGAACGCGCACCATCAGACTGCGGCCGAGGATGCCGTACTCGCCGTTCGCGGCGTAGCGGCGAAACACCATCGTGTCGGGCGCGGCGGTCTCGCCACCTTTCCGGAACGGCTCGACCACTCCGATCACATGGAGCCCGTGCCATTTCTCCTTCCATCCCGGCGGCGGTTCCTCATCCATCTTGCGGCCGATCGGATCGGCATCGCCGAAGAGAGCGCGCGCGGCGTTGGTGTCGACGACGACCGGTTGGTGCGTCGAGGCGTCGTCTTCCCGCGTGAACCAGCGGCCTTTGACCAGGCGGATGCGCATGACGTCCGCGTATCCATCAGAGACGTCGTCGAACGTGTACGGAACGCTGCGTCCGTTCACTTCGTAGGCCGAGCTGGCCTGCGCGCCACCGTATGGCGGCGTGAGCGACAGCGCGGCAGACTCGACCTGCGGCAGCGCGCGCAGCTCGTCGAGCATGCGCATCACAGGGGCGTGCAGCTCCTTCTCCGCATCGCGGCCGCGGTGGCCGAGCTCCATGTCCACCTGCAGCACGTTGCGCCAGTCGAACCCGAGGGGCTGATTCCAGCGCTGCCAGCCCGTCACGGCCGCGGTCAGCACGCCGAACACGACGAGAAACGAGAAGAACATCTCCACGACGATCAGCGCGTTCGCGCGCTTGCGGTTCCAGGTGAGCTTCAGCAGATGACGAATCACATTGCACCTCCGCGCAGCGCGGTCACGGCCTGCATGCGCGACATCCGCCACGCCGGATAGACACCCGACACGATGCCGAACAGCGCGGCCAGCAGCATTCCGTAAAGGAAGATCCTGAAGTTGACGTAGAAGACGGCGTAGCGCACGAGCTCGATCCGCGAGAGCGCCTCGAGCGCGATCACCGACAGCACGAATCCGATCGCGCCGCCGATCAGCGTGAGCACGATGTTCTCGACGACGAACTGGCCGACCAGCGCGCGCGAAGAGGCGCCGAAGGCCTTGCGCACTCCGATCTCCGGCGCGCGCTCCATGATCCGGCTGAGATTGATGCTCACCAGGTTGATGGTCGGAAGGGTGACGAAGAGCAGCGCCAGCAACGCGATGATCGCGCGCATCCTCGCGGCCGGACGCTCGGCAGCAGCGCGGCCGGGGCCGGAGCGTCCGACCAGCGTGCGCGCGAATGCCTCGAACCGTGTGTCGAGACTGGTCTCGAGCTTGTTGTACGTCTGCGGGTCGTCGAACACGAAGTGCTCGAGACGCCTGTCGAACTCCCGCCGCAGTTGCGCGAAGTCGCCGCGGCTGCGCGCGAGCACGAGGCCGGTGAACGAGCCGCTCATCTGCGTCTCGTAATCGCTCGACGGAAACGTGCGGATCGGCGCCCAGATCTCAGAGAAAGCGGAGAGGCGCGTGATCGGTACGGCCGGCACGACACCGATGACTCGGTACGTGTTCCCGTCCGCCATGAACGTCTTTCCGAGCGCCGGCGCGCCGCCGAACAGCTTCTCGCGCATGTCGTCTGTAATGACCGCCACGAAGCTGGCGTTGCGATTCTCAGCCTCCGTGTACGGCCCGCCTTCCAGAAAGTCGAAGTCGACGATCTGCCAGTACGCTCCGTCGGTGCGACGCACGTGCGTCTCGATCTTACGGCCCTGATGAAACAGCGAGGTCGCGCGCGGTTCCGAGGCGATCGAGGTCAGCTCCGCGCCCGGGAGGCCGCGCATGTACTTGTCGAGAAACTTGTACCCGGGGTTGCCGCTGTTGATCGAGCGCTCGCCGGACAACGTGATGCGGGCGATCATCAGAACGCGATCGAAGCGGCTCTCCGGTTTCCGCGGCGCGAACACGTTGTCGAGGATCGCCGCCGCCACCATCAGCACCACCAGGGTGAGGCTGATGCCGAACAGCGAGATGAAAGTGAAGAACTTGCGGCGCGCGAGCACTTTCAGCGCGATGCGGATGTAGTTCGCCAGCATCACGCCACCTGCCGTCCGTCGAAGAGGCGCACGATGCGATCGGTGTCGCGTGCGAAGCGCTCGTCGTGCGTGACCATCACGATGGTCGTGCCGTCGGTCTTGTTGAGGTCGTGGAGGATGCCCATGATCTCCTCCCCCATCGCCGAGTCGAGGTTGCCGGTCGGCTCGTCGGCGAGGAGGATGCGCGGCTTGCCGACGATGGCGCGGGCGATGGCCACACGCTGCTGCTGGCCGCCGGAGAGCTGGGTCGGGAAGTGCTGCACGCGCGAGGCGAGGCCGACGCGATCGAGCGCCGCCTCCGCCAGCTTCCGCCGGGGCGTGCCGTTCGTCTTGCGGTACAGCAGCGGGATCTCGACGTTGTCGACGACCTTCAGATCGGGCACCAGATGGAAGCTCTGAAACACGAAGCCGAGCTTCTCGTTACGGAAGCCGGCGAGCTGCTTGTCGCCCCATTTCTGTACCGGCGCGCCGTCGAGCGAGAGCGTGCCGCTGCTCGGCTGGTCGAGGAGACCGATGAGGTTCAGCAGCGTGCTCTTGCCGCAGCCGGATGGCCCCATGATCGAGACGAACTCGCCCGGCGCGACATCGAGATTGATGTTCTCGAGCGCGAGTGTCTCCACGCGCTCGGTGCGGTAAACCTTGTTCACTGAATCGAGTCTGATCATTGCTGTCTCCCCTTCAAACGAATCTGCTTCACGTCTTCGAGCTCACCGATGTTGGAGATCACGACCATGTCGCCCTCGCTGAGGCCATGCTCGATCTCGATCGTTTCCTTCCCTGCCATGCCGAACGTCACCGGCACGCGAACCGCCTCATCGCCGCGGACGACGAATGCGTGCGTGGTGCTGCTGCGCCCGAGGGCGCCGCGGCGGACCACCAGCGCGCCACTGCGGCCGCCGGTCACGACCTCCACGTTCACGCGCAGGTTGTTGCGCAGCCGCGTGTCGGAGGCTTGGTCGAGCTTGATGGAGAAGCGCGCCACGCCG
>DASVRB010000585.1:0-5046 GCA_036388835.1 Thermoanaerobaculia bacterium
GCCGCTGCTCACATGCCGCCGCGTCAGCGCGAGCACGTCTTCCCGATGCGAGCGTTCAACGAGCGTCACGCGACCTCCTGCTTCCGATACGCCGCGCCAAAGTACGCAAGGCTGTTCGTGAACGCCCGCTCCGCCGAGTACGAAAGGTCGATGCCGAGCATTGCGCCGAGCTCCGGCAGCGAAGTGCGGAGCGGCGTGTCGACGCTGAGGTACGGCGCGATCGCCACGAGCCGCCGCAGCTCCGCCTGCGTGCGGCGCGGGAGCACATGCAGAAACACCGGCGCGATCAGCCGCTCGAACGTGTCGGGCGCAACGACGCGCGGAGGGATGATCGACACATTCAGCTCACGTGACGCGTAATCGCACGCCGTACGCACGAGCTGCTGCACGCTCGGCGCATCGGCACCGCACGTCAGGTCGAACTCCCCTTCCCGAATGCCGGCGCGGACGATGCCGGCGATCGCGCGCGCGGCAACGTCCTGCGGCACGAGATCGACGAAGTTCTGCTTCGGCGCCGCGAGCAGCGGCAGGCGGTTTTCGAGCACGAGGCGCATCAACAGATGCAGCCCCTGCGGCTCCGAGATCTCGCCCGTCTCCGAATCGCCTGAGATGATCGAAGGGCGGACGATGACGAACGGAACGCCGCTCGCGCGCACCAGCGCTTCCGCGGCGCGCTTCGAATTCTCGTAGCCGTTCGTGCCGGCCACGCTGCGCGATGCGTTCACGAACGCCGTGCTCACATAGACGAGGCGCGCGCCGGCAGCGCGAGCGAGTGCGATCGCGTTCTTCGTGCCGCCCGCGTTGAGGTCGAGCAGGAGCTGATCCGTATCGCCGAAATTCGTCGACGCCGCGGCGTGCACGATGCAATCGATGCGGGACGCGAGCTTGCGGTACTCGCGCGGCGAGAGGCCGAACCGTTCCTGCGTCACGTCGCCGGTGATGGTTTCGCCGCTCCATCCGTTCGGCGCGCGGCGGTGCACGAGACAGATCGCCGTGGCGGGATCGAGCTCGCGCAGCAGCGCCGTGCCGAGGACGCCGCTCGCGCCGGTGATCAACACCTTGCGCGGCTTGCGCATCCGCAGCGCGGCCCAGATGATCAGCGATGCGACGATCGCGCCGAGCATCTCCGCCGCGATGTCCATCTGCGCGTCCCACGGATCGCCCTGCGCGCCGAGGAACGCCGCGCCCATGGCCGGTTCGACGAGCTGCGCGGCCACCGATTCGACGATCTCGTACACCGCTCCGAACGCCAGCGCGAACTCGATCGGGATCCACCAGAGCCACGCGCCGCGGATACCGCCCGTGCGCGCGGCGAGCTCGCGTACCGGATATGCGAACAGCAGTCCCCACGCGAAGTGGACGATGCGGTCGAACGCGTTGCGCTCCGTGCCGATCCAGTCGCGCAGCACGAACCCCGCGGGCACGCTGTCATAGACGTAAAACGAGCCGATCGCGTGGAGGCAGAGCAGCGTCGTCATCAGCACATACGACACGTCGGAAAAGCGGAACCACTTGCGCGTGCCGAGCAGCAGTCCGAGGAAGACGAAGGTGACGAGATTGTCGAGAAACCACTCGCGCGCCGCGGGCGGATCGATCGAGAAGACGATCGCGAAGATCACGTAGAACGCATAGAAGCCGCTGACGGCCCACCGTTCGCGCACACTTCGGGCATTGACTGCCTCGGACCACTCGTTTGCCGGAACCAAAGACGACCTCTCTGATCAGGAGTGATGGAACTCTCGATTTCCCTACCCTCGTCAGGGAAATTTTGACGTCATGCGCCCCCGCCGCGACGCCGGCCGCTGCCGCCCGCGAAGCGGAAATGCCGCCCTCGGCTGCCGCGTTCGCACGTGTCGGTGAGCGCCAGCAATTTTTCACGACGTCTGAGTGCGGGCATCCTCATGCTCGCCGTGCTGGCCGTCCTCGTCGCGAGCGCGGTCCCCACATGCGGCTCGCTCTGTTGCGCCAAAGACGCCGACGCGGCCATGCGCGCCACCATGCCGTGCTGCGAACCGCAGCAAAACATCGAGCGCGCCGATCCGATGAGCGTCGCCGCCGCGACACCGATCAGCATCGCCGCATATGTCGCGGTGCCGGTGGTACTCGCGAATGCGGCGCAGGAGCGCGGCGCCACAATTGCGCTCATCAGCGATCCCGCGCGCGTCGCTCCGTCCCCACCACTCTTCCTCCGCCACGCGCAGCTCCTCATCTGATCGGCCTTTCGCTCTCTCCTTTTTCGAGAGACGGAGGCTCGGATGAAACGCGTCCTTTTTCTGCTGCTGATTGCGCGGCCGTTGTTCGCAATCGACTTTCACGATCCGCGTGCGGTCGTCGCCGCGGCCATCGAAAAACATCCCGCGCTCACACGCCTGCGCGCCGAGGCTGATGCCGCGCGTGAGGCGATCGGCGCGGCTGGCGCGCTGCCGAATCCGATGCTCATGGCGGGCGTGCAGGACAAACAGATCGATCTCAGCGACGACGAGATGATGACGATGTACATGGTCGGCGCGTCGCAGCGGCTGGTGCGTCCGGAGAAGCGTCAGTCACAGCGCCGCGCCGCCGAATTGAGCGCGCGCGCCGCGGAGAAGCAGCTCGACTCCGCACGCGCCGCCATCGAGCGCGACGTCCTCCTGGCCTGGTACGAAGTCGCCACCGTCGACGCGCAGCTCGCCGTCATCGCGCAGGTGCGCATCATGCTCGACGCGATCGTCGCGGCCGCGCGCGTGCGCTACGAAGTCGGCTCCGCGTTGCAGGCCGACGTCATTCGCGCGCAGCTCGAAGGGAGCGATCTCGAGCACGAGATCATGACGCTGCGCGGCACGCGACGCACCGCGCTTGCACGACTGCTCCCACTGCTCGAATTGCCGCTGCACACCGAAGTGCCGGCGCTGACGATGCCGGCCGAAGCGGCGCGCATCGACATCGGCCACTCCACGAATCCGCGCGACGATCATCCCGCGCTCGCGCTGCTCGAAGCCGAGGTTGCGCGCGCGGAGGAAGAGATCCGGCTGATCGAGCTCGAAGCCAAACCGGACGTCGACTTCGAGGTGCAGTACGGCGCGCGCCGCTTCGAGCGCGACATGCTCAGCGTCACCGCGCGCATCGAGCTGCCGCTGCGCCGCCGCACGAATCTCGAGCCGCGCGTGCGTGAGGCGATGCTGCGCCGCGATGCGGCCCGCGCGCGCATCGCCGAGGTGCGGAGAGAGTTGACGCAAGCCCTCGGCGAAGCGGTCGTCGCACACGACCAGGCCAACGAGAAAATGAAGTTTCACGACGAAGTGCTCCTGCCGCAGGCGCAGCTCGCGTTCGAATCGACGCTCGCGGCGTACGAGACCGGCAGGACCTCGTTCGACGCCATCCTTGCCACGCAAAGCGACTACCTGCGGCGGCGCCTCGAGGAGCACGACTTTCTGCTGCGCCACGCGCAGGCGGTCACGAATTATGAAGCGCTGCGCAAAGGCGCAACCGCGGGCGGCGCGATGAGCGGATCGGCCGTCGCAACACGCACGCGCGCGACACGCGGGTCGGTCGCGACGACGCAGGCGATGGGGAGCATGTGATGAGAAATCGAATGACGCTCGCGCTGACGATCGCCGCGATTGCGTCGATCGCCGCATGCGAAAAAGGCGACAAGGCGGTGCCGGCGCAGAACGCACAAGTGCAGCAGGCGGCCGACGTCTATCTCTGCCCGATGCACCCGACCGTGAAATCCGATCGTCCCGCCAGTTGCCCCATCTGCGGCATGGCGCTGGTCAAACAGACGCCGGCAGCGCCGGCGACACGCGGACTGCAGGCGGAGAGCGCGATCTCGCTCTCGCCCGAACAGCGCGTCACCGGGAACGTCCGCACGCTCCGCGCGACCCTCGGCACGCACACCGGCGAACTCGTGACCACGGGACGCGTGACGTTCGATGAGCGGCGCGTCGCGCAGGTGACGGCATACACGGCCGGCCGCATCGAGAAGCTCTTCGCCAATTTCACCGGCCACACCGTGCGCCGCGGTGCAGCGGTCGCGACGATCTACTCGCCCGATCTGTACGCGACGCAGCAGGAGTACCTGCTCGCGCTGGCGAATCGCGAGCGGATGCGCAGCGCCGGATTCGACTCCGCGCGCAACGCGTCGAACGATCTGGTCGACTCCACCCGTCAGCGCCTCCTGCTGTCGGGAATGACGGCCGGACAGATCTCTACACTCGAGCAGAATCGCAAGCCGATCGTGGCGACGAACGTGATCTCGCCCGTCTCCGGCGTGGTCACGCGCAAGCTGGCGGTGGAGCAGCAGTACGTGCAGCAGGGGCAGCCGCTGCTCGAGCTGGCCGACCTCTCGCGCGTCTGGGTGGAAGCAGACGTGTACGAGCAGCAACTGCCGAGCGTGCGCGTGGGAGATCGCGTGGAGATCGCGGCCGCCGCGGTACCGGGACGCACGTTCGACGGACAAGTCTCGTTCATCGTCCCAGTCCTCGAAGGCGCCACCCGCACCACACGCGTGCGCATCGAGCTCGCCAACCCCGGCCTCGCGCTGAAACCAGACATGTACGTGCAGGTCCGGATGATCGGCGCCCCCGCCCCCGCGCACCTCATGGTCCCGGCCAGCGCCGTCATCGACCGCGGCCAGTCGCAGTTCGTCTGGATCGAAACCCACCCCGGCACCTACGAACCGCGCGCCGTAAAAACCGGCCCCCGCCACAGCGACTCCATCGTCATCACCTCCGGCATCAACGAAGGCGACACCGTCGTCATCGAAGGAGGATTTCTGCTCGATTCGGAAGCACGGTTGAGAGGGGTGGTGGAGGAGGGGGGGCATGCGCACTGAGTAGCTGGTTGTCGGTTCTCGGTTGTCAGTTGTCTGCGGCGTGTCGCCCGGGCGGCACCTCCCAGACAACCGACAACTGACCACCGACAACAGCTCACAGAGGCTGGTTGTCAGTTGTCTGCGGCGTATCGCCCAGGCGTCACCTCACAGACAACCGACAACTGACAACCGAGAACAGCTCCCGCGCCAACAATGATCAAACAAATCATCTCCCTCTCCGCCACGCACCGTTT
>DASVRB010000586.1:0-2962 GCA_036388835.1 Thermoanaerobaculia bacterium
GCATCCGTTCCGCAGCAGCTCCGCGGCCGACACGATGTCGGCAATCCTGCGCGAGGAGCCGCGCGAGCTGTCGGCGATCAATCCGAACGTGGCGCCGGGACTGGAGCGGGTGATCCGCCACTGCCTCGAGAAAAGCGCCGATCAACGCTTCCAGTCCGCACGCGATCTCGCCTTCCAGCTCGAGATGCTGAGCAGCGGCTCCGGCACGCTGCCGACCGTCGAAGTGCCGATCCTCTCCGGCCGCAGCAAGCTCGCAATCGTCGTGGCCAGCGCGCTGCTCGTGGCGGGGCTGGCCGGCGGCTGGATGCTCGGCTCGCGCGCCACGGCGGGGAACGCGCAGCAGATCCGTTTCTCGCAGCTCACTTACTCCGATGAGGTCGAGCTCGCGCCGTCGCTCGCGCCCGATGGCGAGACGTTCGTCTTCACGCGCGGCAGCGGCGCGGCCAGCGACATCTATCTGCAGCGCGTGAACGGCCGCAATGCCATCAATCTCACCAAACGCTGCCGCGCGGCCGATACGCAGGCGGCGTTCTCGCCGGACGGGTCGCAGATCGCGTATCGCTCCGAATGCGATGGCGGCGGGATTTTCGTGATGGGTGCGACCGGCGAATCTGCCCGCCGCGTGGCCTCGGATTGCTTCAATCCGGCGTGGTCGCCGGACGGGAAACAACTCGTCTGCGCGACCGAGGGGGTTGGCTACACGCCGACGTCCCGAGGATCGACGAGCGCGCTCTGGCTGATCGACGTGCAGAACGGCTCGCGGCGAAAAATCCTCGAGCGTGACGGCGTACAGCCGTCGTGGTCGCCGGGCGGCCAGCGCATCGCGTACTGGGGCATCGTCGGCGAGTCGGCGCAGCGCGATCTCTGGACCATCGACCCGCACGCGAAAGATCCGCAGTCGACCATCGTTCGCGTGACCGACGATCTGGCGGTCGACTGGAATCCGCTGTGGGCGGCTGATGGTCAACATCTTTACTTCGGCAGCGATCGCGGCGGCGCGATGAACCTCTGGCGCGTGGCGGTCGACCAGGAGAGCGGGAAGGTGAAAGGGGAACCGGAGGCGATCACCACACCGGCGCGTTTCGCCGGCCACTTCTCAACTTCCGGCGACGGCAAACGGATCGCGTTCGCCTCCATCGACCAGACCGAGGCGATGAAGGCGATGACCTTTGACGCGGCGAGCGGCGTGACGGTGGGCGAGCCGCGCACCGTGGTCGCGGGATCGTTCCTCGTCTTCAGTTCGCACGTCTCGCCCGACGGCCGCTACGTCGCGGTGACGAACCGCGGCGGGCAGGAAGACCTGTTCGTCATCGAGATCGCGACCGGCGACGTGCGGCAGCTCACGAACGACGTTGCGCACGACAGGGGCGCGTCGTGGTCGCCGGACGGGAAGAAGATCTACTTCTATTCGCAGCGCGACGGCGATCGTTACGAAGTCTGGAGCATCAACGCGGACGGCAGCGACCTCGCGCGCGTCACCAACACCACGGGCCGCAGCGCCTGGTATCCCGCCGCCGCGCCGGGCGGCCAGCGCGTGTCGTTTTACAACGACGAGAACACGTACGTGATCGCGAACGGCAAAGTCGAGCCGCTGCCGCCCGCGCCGCAAGGGAAGCGTCCGCAGCTCACCGCATGGTCGCCCGACGGCACGATGCTGGCCGGCGAATTGAGCAGCCCCGGCATCGTGGTCTATTCGTTCGCCACGCGCAGCTATCGCCGTCTGACGCCGACCGGCGCGCACCCGAGCTGGTTGCCCGGCGGCCGCGAGATTCTCTATGGCGATGGCGGTCGTTTGCGCCTCGTCCATCTCGACAGCGGTGCCATTCGCGAGATCCCGCTATCGACGCCGGTGACTGCTGCAACCCTCTCGCACGATGGCAGCACCCTCGTGTTCTCCGATCGCCGCACGCAGGCGGATGTGTGGCTGCTGGCGATGGAGGAGCGGAAGACGCGTCGGGCTGCGCTGGTGAGCAAAGCGTTCGGATCGCGGTAGTGGGTTGGGCGTGTCGCTGAGCGCATCTCCCCACCTGTCATCCCGAGAGTAGCGAGGGACCTGGGCGGGCGGGGCGCCTCCCGCGACCCTCCCACCCCAGGCCCCTCGCTACGCTCGGGGTGACAGGTGGGTTTGGTTGTCGCGGGCCGAGCGCTCCACCGGGATTGAACGCGACCGTCGCGCGGTACCGGCCGTAAATGTGCTGTCGATTCTCCAAGTGACGAGCTGACCGAGCGTTTTTCCGCGGGTGCTACCATCCGCCCCCTGATGCCGTCGCTCTGGCATTACCTGTCGCGTGCGCCGATGAAGGTGCGCAAGATGTATTTTGCGCGGCGCGCGGAGCGCGTGCATCTCGGCTCGGGACCGCAAATTCTGCCGGGGTGGGTGAACGTCGACAACGTCGCGTACGACGGGGTGAACGTAGTGCTCGACGTCACGCGCGGTCTGCCGTTTCGCGACGTCCGCTTCATCTTCGCCGAGCATTTCATCGAGCACCTGTCGCTGCACGACACGATGTATCTGTTGCGCGAATGCCGGCGCGTGCTGGCGGACGACGGTGTGTTGCGACTGACGACGCCGAATCTCGATTGGGTCTGGCAGACGCACTACAGCCTCAGTGATGCACCTGAGCGCTCGATCCGAAACTGCTTCGAGCTCAATCGCGCGTTTCGCGCGTGGGGACATCAGTTCCTCTACAACGAGGAAACGCTGCGCGGCCTGCTGCTCGACTCCGGATTCGCAAACGTCGTGCGCCGCGAGTACGGAGAAAGCGATCATCCGGAACTGCGCGGCCTCGAACGGCACGAGCGTTACGGCAAGCCGGACGAACTGCCCGACCTGATCGTCGTCGAGGCCTCGGGACGCGGCGGCACCGCTCCGCAGTCGTTCCTCGAGCCGCGCCACGATTTCTTCTGGCACATGGGCGCGCGCTAGGGGTTTGAGTGGAGCGGCGGGCGCTTAGCCCGCCGA